>NZ_JAWLDW010000156.1:0-5091 GCF_041686455.1 Rhodohalobacter sp. | reverse complement strand
TCAACATCTCCGTTATCAAGATTCCGAACCCAGCCTTTGATCCCGAGATCACCGGCATTTGTGCGTGTAAAGTGGCGAAACCCCACTCCCTGAACTCTGCCGGAGATCTTTAATTTCATTTCTTTGAAATTCATATATTTATCCGTCACCATATTCTGTTTGGTTGGTAATGATCATCTTTTATTTGATCTTATAACAATATCTAAGCAAAAGATAATCCATCTGATTCTACCTGAAAGATTTTAAATCCATGACGCTTACACAACTTTCTTACATCATAGCAGTAGACAAATATCGGCATTTTGCAACAGCCGCCGAAAAAAGCTATGTCACTCAGCCTACTCTCAGCATGCAGATTCATAAACTTGAGGATGAACTGGGTGTTACTATCTTCGATCGGTCTAAATCGCCAGTCATTCCTACGGAAATAGGAGAAAAAATTATCGCTCAGGCGAAAATCATCCTTAATGAATCCAAACAGATATCTGATATTGCCAACTTTAAAGAGGATGAACTTCAGGGAAAGTTTAAGGTGGGCATTATTCCAACCATAGCACCATACCTGGTACCACTTTTTATTCGGTCTTTTATCAAAAAATATCCGAATGTTGACCTCATTTTTGAGGAGTTGATCACCAGTGAGGTACTGGAAAAACTGGGGAATGATCAATTGGATGCGGGTATCATTGCCACACCTACAGAAAAAAGTTTCATCTATACAGAAGATCTCTATGTAGAACCATTTGTTGGATATCTGTCGCATAGCCATCCACTTATTGAAAAAGAGAAGCTCACCATCGACGACCTCGACTTAGCAAACATTTGGCTTTTAAGCGAGGGACACTGTTTCCGGGACCAAACCGTGCAGCTCTGTAAAGAGATTAAAGATCATAAAGACCCCTCCGTTGATTTTAAAAGCGGTAATTTAGAAACGCTAAAACGCCTTGTTGAGCAGAATTTTGGAATGACTCTCCTACCCTGGACTGCCATCAGCGAACACAAAGATTCCTGTTCAAACGCGATAATCAAAGAGTTTGAAACACCTGTCCCTTCCAGGAAAGTTCGACTAATCTACGGCAGAAAACATTTGAAGAAAACGATCATTCAGGCATTTAAAGAATCAATCTGTAATTCCATACCGTCCGAATTGAAAGAGGGGAATGAACGGGTTTTGATTGAGTGATGATTTTCAACACTGTAATTAACATATTTTAAAACCACTCTATCTGTTTCATGGAAAACTTCTCAACACAGTGGTTTCTCGCTTTTTACGTATCTCTGGGTGCTTTATTGATAAGCTACGGAGTTTTTCTACTATTTAAGACAGAACGGATGAAAGAGTACTTACTTTCTGTTGCAGAGAATGAAACTCCTCCCCCGGCCTGGAAAAAAATTTTAAAGTACCTTCTTCTTTTTACTCTGCCCGGGCTTTTTCTCTCTTTTATTCCGTTCTCCTGGATTGAGCTTCTCTTCTCGCTTTGGGCTCTGTTGATCATCTTTGTTGCCGGCCAGCTCATTTTAGTCTGGCAACATACCTCACAGGCAATTCTCGAAAACAAAAATACTTTAAAACGAAAAATTCGGTTTGTAGCTGCAAATATGATTTCGATCGGAATTGTTCTGTTTTTATTGACCTATGTACTTCTTGAACGTTCCGAAATCCTCTCATGATTATTAAAAAAACAGGTTATCACGGACTCTATTTCCCGGAGTTTGGTGTGTCTCTCGACGGTTATCATCCCGAAGCAGAATATGCTTTTGTGAGTCACGCTCATGCCGATCACATGCCCCGCAACAAAAATACCAAAGCCTACGCAACAAGCGCCACTCTGGACTTGATGGAGCGCAGAGGTTTTAGAGGAGATAAAAACATTTTATCGTTTCATGAACAGTTCGAATCGGATCGATTCCGTGCAACATTATATCCGGCAGGACATATTTTGGGATCTGCCATGATCTACCTGGAAACTGACCAAGGTACAATTTTATACACCGGTGACTATAAAACACCTCCATCACCTGCAACCGAGGGTTTTGACGCGCCGGATAAGGTTGACCTGCTGATTACTGAAGCCACATTTGGCCTGCCAATTTATCGCTGGAAACCTCTTGATGAGCTTAAACAAGAAATTCAGGATTTTGCAGTCTCATCACTCGAAGATGGATATACGCCGATCTTTCTGGGATACAATTTGGGAAAAGCTCAGGAAATCATGCACATTCTCGCTCCATTAAATCTACCTCTTATGATTCATGGTGCCGGTTTCAAACTGTGTGATGTTTACGAAAAACACGGAGTTGATTTAGGTAACTATTCCACTTATGTGCGCGAAGAGTGTGAGAGAAATATATTAGTCACACCCTCATCAGCTCTCTCGAAAGGGTTCGCCTCAAATGTTTCAAAAACCAGAGTGGCATACTGTTCAGGCTGGGCATCCAATGAATCAAGGCGAACCCAACTTACCGCAGATAAACTCATTGCTCTTTCCGACCATCTCGACTTTTTTGAATTGATCCGTTTCTGTAAGGAACTATCACCAAAAAAAGTTTACATAACGCATACTCCAAACCCGGATGTAGTTCAGCACTATTTGGAAAAGGAAGGGATTGAAAGCTCTTTTATGAACTTTGAATATGAATCTGAAGATTAGTTAAGCTTGGTTTGGTCTATCGGTTCTCTCTCATCTTCTAGTGAATGATCATCACTAACGGCTGTTCCATTAACACTGCCTTCTGCTAATGGAAGCGTAAAGAAGAATGTGGTCCTCACTTTATACTCACTCTCAAACCAAAGCTCTCCGCCGTGCTCTTCGATATACTCTTTACTCAAGTTCAGTCCTAAGCCACTGCCTTTTTCGTTTTTAGTGCCTCGCGTTGTAAAGTGTTCATTGCCAAACAGTTTCGGCTGATCTTCAGTCTTGATTCCAATACCCTCATCAATAATCTGAATTTCAGCATACTGTTTAGACCGGCTGACACTCACCGTAATTGTGTCATTCTCTTTACTGAATTTAATTGCATTGGCAATCAGGTTACGTAGAACAAGCTTCACAATATCGTAATCTGCTTTTACAGTCAGTTCGTCAACCACCTGTGTCTCAATTGAAATTCCCTTGTTTTCGGCCTGAAACCGAACTTGTTCAGTAACGGCTTTGGCTGCCTCCGAAAATTTAAAAACACGTCTGTTTAGCTGAACACCATTCATCTGAGCTTTTGCCCAGGCCAGCAGGTTATCCATCATATTGGAATTATCCTGAATATTCTGATCCAGCGAGTCGAGAATATTATTCCTTTCCGATTTAGACAGGTCATGCTCCCTAATCAGATAGATAAGGCTTTGAAGTGAACTCAACGGACTTCTTAAATCGTGGGCAACAATTGCAAAAAGCTTGTTTTTAACCTGATTAACCTGCTCAAGTTCATCATTCTGTTCTTTTACAGTCTTGTTGACTTCCCGGATTTTTTCATTGGACTCCTCCAGCTCAGAATTGACATCCTTCACTTTCCGGTTTGATCGATTTAAAACAAATGCCACAACCAATAAAAACCCTCCAAGTGAAAACGCAAAAACGATGAGCCATTGCTGCAGGTTTACGCGAGCATGGATTTCCTGTTGTCGAGCTTCAATGATCTCAGCCTGTTGCTCCCTGGTTCGTATATTGAAAAGTGTTTCGTATTCTGCCTGTAATCTGAGTTTCTCATCAGACGCCAGTGAATCTTCAAGTTCATTGAAGCGCTCCAACCACTGTAAAGCTTGCGTTGTATTTCCCGCACGTTTATAGATCTCATACAGCTTACTGTAGGACTCCGTTTGAAGAGCGTGGTATCCTCTACCTTCCGCAATGGACTGAGCTCTGGCATACCACCGGGCTGCTCCACCATAATTATTTCTTTCAGCCTCCAAATCACCTAAGCTGATGGCACTATTGTATTGTCCTTCCACACTTCCCAGTCTAACACTCTCCTCCAATGAAAATAGAAAAATTTCTTCAGCCCGGGACCTGTCACCGCGTTGCGCTTCCATTCTAGCCAGATTGTAATAGATTCGAACTTCCGCTAAACGATCGTCTGCAGCCTCAGCTAAGTCCAACCCTTCTGTGTAGTACTCTTCCGCCAAATCATACCGACCCTGTCCGGAATAGAGATTGCCTTTATTTACAAAAACCCTGCGTAAATTTACTTGATGACCAATATTTCTGCTGATCTCTTCTGAATTGTCCAGATAAAATTCAGCCTGTTCATAATCTTCCATTTCATTAAAAAGATGACCGATGTTATTGGATGTAACAGCAATTAAAACTGAATCCTTAGAATCTTCCGCAAACACAAGAGCGTCGTAAAAATTTCTGAGCGCCACAACCTCTTCTCCCATCGAAGAGTAAACAGATGCGAGGTTCATTCTTAATCCCGCTACCTGATCGCCTCTACCCAATGAGTCAGCAACATGAATTGCCTCCTCGTATAGGTTGGAAGAGAGCACCAGCTGACCGGACATTTGCAGGGCCACCGCTTTTAGGTTTTTTTGTGAATTCATACTCTCGGCAGGAACATTGAGAAACCCTGCCTGGTCGAGCATAATCAGAGCTGAGTCGGGTTTTTCTTTTGATAGATATAGTGATCCCAAGCTTACAAGTGTTTGAAACTGGGCCAAATCTCTCTCTGCTTCAAGTCTGTCTGCAACCTGAAAAGCAAGTAGGTGCCAATCACGCGCCTCTGTAAACTCTCCCCTCATTACCAACTGCTCTCCCAGTTCATTGATAGATTCCACGGTTTCCATGGATGATATAGCGGGGTTCACTACAGAACGCAAACTATCTAAATCGGCTTGCTGGGCATTCACCTCAAACTGTAGGAATTGCAGAAATAATAATATGTGCAGGCAGAGCAGTACCCTCATTCAGCAACAACTTATTTATATTAGATACTTTTAATATAATAGATTATTTGTAAAAACAGCATACGATAAAAAAGAAAATAAATATACACTTAATCACTTTTTGATTTAAAATAAAACGAAGGATTATTTCCCTGAATAAGTCTCTCTTTTTCTACTCTTTTTTTATACAAACGCTCAACGTCTTTCAAGGTATC
>NZ_JAWLDW010000038.1:0-22538 GCF_041686455.1 Rhodohalobacter sp. | reverse complement strand
CAAATGTTCAGCGATATACCGTGCAGCCAGGTTCTTACTGTATGGAAATTGGAACCAACTCCCAGCAGGAGATGAACTCGAGTGCGCAAGCAGAACGAGGAATCGATAAGAAAGATATTCGCAGAGGAAAAGTTGATTCCAACGGTTTCCCGGATTTCATGAAATCGGCATCATTTAGCATCAGCAAGCGAAGCGCAAGAACCGGTCGTAATCCATCCGGTGACGAAGATATGGATAGTGATGGAGACGGAATCTATTTTGATCTGGAGATCGATCCGTTAGATCCGGATGATGACGGTGACGGATTTGGGGATGCTATTGAAATGGCAACGTACAGTATCAGCAAGCGAAGTGCGAGAACCGGTCGAAGTGCATCATCAAGGGGTGAAGAAATTAGAACAATGGAGGGAACTGATAGACAAATGGCTAGTGATGATGACCCATGTGGGCCGGGTGTGTGGGCCCGAACTACCGGAGGTAGTGAGAATTGTTCACCGGAAAACACAGGTCAGGATAACCCGCTAGCTCAGGAATCAGATTGGCAGGAAGCTCCGGATCTCGAAACTGAACCTTCAGATAATGTCCACCAATGGTCATATAATTTGAACTCAATGGCTGACGGTCAGAATATGCCGGGTGGAACTCTTACCGTGCTGTTCACCGGAGGGGAGTGGCATTTTAATGTTCATCTCGATCCGGATGATGATGGGGATGGGTTTGAAGATCTTATTCAGAATGGTTCGTTCAGCATCAGTAAACGGCAGTCGAGACAGTAGGTGGCAAAACCGGGTAACGGCATACGTTGTACGGTAAACGCATTGCGCTGGAATGTATCTACGTCTCATGTTATGGATTTTAAATGGGTTCTTAGAGATGTAATGCAGAGGAGCACCGGGATGAGGAGGGAGATGGGAGGCTGCGTCCTGCCGCTTGTAACCTGAAAAAACTCGTCGGGCGAACCGCCGTAAAAACACGCCGGGATTCGACAGACGAGGGAAATCGAATGTCGAATTTTGAAATGTACTGCAACATTAAGTCGGGGGATTTGAATTGAGGTTGCCCGAACGGTGAAGGAGCGATTTGCGAATGATGACTGATCAATGATAAATGGTGTAGCCATGAAACACATTATAGCCCATCAATAACCCGCCGAATAGAGAGATTGGTTTGAAATACTGGGTTTTGTTGAGGCGGTGCCTTTCGAAATGTGGTAAAGACGCGTAGTGCAGCTGAGCTGCATGGCTGTCGCCGCCGGAGCAGAGCTCCGGGACGAGGATAGGTCTGCCGGCTGAAGCTCATCGCCTAAACTACCCGTCAGCCTACAACTGCAGCATGCAGACGGGACGAAGCAACTGCCCCAGCGGGGGCAGCATGTTGGTAGCCGGGGGGGTGAAGTGAAACGAAACCCGGGGAATATGGCCGTTCCAAATTCTCCGCCGAATAGAGAGATTGGTTCGGAGTATCGAATAAATTTGAGGCGGACATCTCAAGCATTGAATTTGATCAAATATGTTCAAGTTGGGGTGAAGAGGTTTTGTGCAGCGGAGCTGCAGGCTGTCGTCCCCGGAGCGGAGCACCGGTACGAGGGGGTATGGGAGCCTGTGCCCTGCCGCTTGTAACCTGAAAAAACTCGTCAGGCGAACCGCTGCAAAAGAGCGCCTGGATTCGACAGACGAGGAAGGCCGTGCATTGTATAAATCCCGGTTAACCAATTCTAACATAAAGCGGTATCGACCTAAAAATACCCACCTATCTTATTTATCGTGCAAAAAATGTTAAATGCTTTCGAAGTGATTAAGAAAGCTTAAGATATAAAAAATTGTTTTTTATGATTTGAATATGGTTATTTCTACCTGTTTGGCGCCAAAAACTGTTGCGCTGATTCCTTTTACGATAAAATAAAATCATTCTATGGATAAGCGTTACAGACCTCTACTGAAACCGGTTCGTCTTCTTGGAGCACTGCTCCTAACATTCATTTTTGCCTTCCAACTTAATGCACAACAAACATCACCTCCGTTTTCGCTCGACCTCAATCTAGGCGGCGGACTGATTGGAAACCCGGACGTAAAGACTGCATTTCAGCCGGAAGTTGGATTACGTTTTCAACCCGGAAGATGGGGGGTAGGACTGGAATCGGGATTTTTCTCATTTGATCCGGCCTTTGACGCTAATGAGTACAGAAGCGGTTTTGAACAGTACACGGTGGTAGAGGAGTCAGCTGACAAATGGAATGCATTTTACATCAATGCCGGACCAAGATTTCGGTTCGGTAATCGGCTCCCTGTTCAATTCAATGCAGGATTTGATCTGGCGCTCAGCTACAAAAATCCCCCGGTTCAAAGTGTAAAATTTAACGATCCGGAAGGAAATTTTGCTGAAACGCCGCTTACCCTTGCAAATTTTGAACCTGATGAGGAATACAGTAAATGGACTGCAGCTATTCGTCCGCAGCTTCAGCTGGAGTTTTCTCCATTTCGAAGTAACCGTATTGGTTTTAACCTAAAGACAGGAATTCAGCACGAGTTAAGTGATCGCGAGTTTACCTACACAGAACGCAATTTGGAGCGGGTTCAGTCTGTGGATAGTCCGTTTGAAATGTTCTTCCAGTTTGAAAACGCCCCCGAAGTGGAGCGGACGGTATCGGCTCCCAAAACGAACTTTTTTGCGAACGTAGGAGTGAAGATTAATTTTGGAGGAAGTAAAGCACCTCAAACGGAGCCCCCGCTTTTTACAGAAAACGAGACTCAGGATCCTCCGGGTGAAGAAGATCCGACTGCAGGAGAGGAGGAAGACCCCGGTCAGGATGGAGAAGCGGAAGAGGAAGGTAATGACCCGCCGGAGAATGAAGAAGAAGGCGACGAGGAAGAGGAAGAAGATCAGGAAGAGCCCGACCAGCTCTTTGTAGGAGAAAACGGGGAGTTTGAAGTAGAAAACCTGACTATCAATGGAAACGGGCCATTTTCAGGTACCGGTGAGGTATTCGTCGATTGGCTTCAATCGTACATTTCTGTTGAATTTACCGGCATCACTGTGAATCCCGCCAACAATCATCTTACGTCGGGTCAGGTTACATCAGTTATTGATGCCAATGCGCCAGCCTATCCGAAAGCCTGGGCGTCGCCTCTGGCCACAAACTATGTAGCCTATAATCATCCTGAGGTAGCATCCGTGCATAACTATATGCTCCAGCAGCCTTTTTACGAGTATAACGGCAGCCCCATCACACCAACCGTTCTGGAAGCTCCGATCGGCGTAGAGCTGGATCCTGACAGCTGGTTTTCGATCATGGAGATCGTGTTTGAGTCGGATAAATCAAAGTTAAACGCATCCGTTGCTTACGAAACACCTGCCGACTGGAATAATGCGGATCTCGTAGGTTTTTCTGTCAAGGACATTGAGTTTCACCCGCTCAGTATCAGCTTTCAGCAGGGTCGGCTGGAGATTGTGGATGACCTGACGGTGGGCAACGCCAATAACGATATCAACTTTACCTTTATCTCGCCCGATGGGAATAACGTGGGCACGTTTATAGAATGGGATGAATACGGCTTTAATCTATTTGGCATTGAGATGGAGAGTGAATTTACGCGAGACTGGCTGCTGCCCGTCCCCGACAATGGCACTGATAAAGTAACAGCAACACTGAGCGGAACCGGTTATTACTGGAATAACCATATTTTGAGCGGCGATCTTGAAAAGGCTGAGTTTGTTGATGGGGCGGGAATGTCCATTGAGGCCAGTTCTCTAAACTATGATATGTCACATGATCTGAACCCGATCGGAATTGAATTTCCGGAGAACTATGCGGGACAGGACACCACAGTACTCTGGCGCGGATTTTACGCCAAGAATTTCACGATTGGTCTGCCTGAATCAATAGAAACGAATGCCGGCGGACCTCCCGAGGTTGGCGTGCAGGATATGATTATTGATCACCAGGGAGCAACCCTCACGGCCTTTGCCAACAATGTATACCAATATCCCAATGCGAGCGTGGCTGATCTGAATGTCAGCGTGGATACGGTAAATGTCAAAATTGAGACCAATACGTTTACCGAAGCGTACATTACAGGGCAGGTGGCGATACCGGCAACACATCCCGATTCACTGCAAAGCCCGCTGAACTACACCGGATTATTTGTGACCGGTTTTAGCACTCCGAATGGAAGTACATTTGAGATGACGGTAGATCCGTCCGGACCTATTTACACGAATATGCTAAAAGGGACTCTTACACTTGAGCCGTCATCGGTGATCACGGCATCTGTAGGAAATGGGGAGAAGTCGTTTGATATGGCCCTGAACGGTGACATAAATTGGGGTAATGTAGATTTGGACCCGATTACAAACATAAACATGGGTCTTGAATTTGCAGGACTTGGGTTTGACTACCAAAGCAATTCCGGGCTGAATTTCGCTATGGGATCGTGGAGCCTGGCCAGTCCCCAGAAGTTTATGCACAACTTCCCGGTGTCGTTCCAGGATATTCAATATATACCGCTGAACCCGGGACCGGGCGAGCTTTTGAAAGGAAAAATAGGCTTTACCACAGTTTTTAATCTGAGTGAGAATCTTGGCGGTCAGACCACCATGGGCGTTGGATTTGTAATTGATGACGATTCAGCCAACTTCAAGAAATTTGCGCCTCAGTATGACGGACTCACGGTTGATGAAGTGGTTGTCAACGCCAACCTGAATGCGGTAAATATCAACGGGCTCCTCTATTTTGATAATGACGACCCTATTTACGGTAAGCGCGTTGGCGGCAGCGTACAGGCAGAATTTACAGGTGCAGGTCTCAACATAGAGGCAGATGCACAGTTTGGTAACACATCTTACCAGAATGGCGGACAGCTCTACCGCTACTGGCAGGTGGATGTTCAGGCTGACTTTCCTGATCCCGGTGTTCCATTCCTGACAGGAGTGGCATTTCGCGGATTTGGCGGCGGAGCCTACAACAATATGGAAGTGGATGTTAGCCCGACCGGTGAACGAAGCTTCACCCCACTCAATAACATGTTTGGCTTTAACGCCGGAGCCACCATTGCTACTACTCCAGAAGAGCAGGGTTTCAATGCCGATGTAACGCTGATGGGCGAATTTAGCACTAACGGCGGGGGTATGACCTACGTTGGGTTTAATGGTGATTTTGGAACCGGTGCTTCTATCCAAGATCGTCGCAGTGGAAAAGGAAAAGTGTTTGGAAACCTATTGGTGGAGTATGTGTTTCCAACCAAGAATTTTACGTTTGCGGCAAACGCAAATATCAATACAGATCCGGTAAAAACCATTCCGGGTGAACCATTCAATCTTACATTCAACATAGATGGAATGGCAAATGAATGGAGCTTTAAAGCCGGAGTTCCAACCAACACAAATGATGTAGAGGTGCTTGGTGTGAACCTTTACGAGTATCTGATGCTGGGGAATTCAATTCCAAATCCAAATGGCTTCACCAATCGATTTGCCAGCAACTATGCGCAGCATTTCGGTTACAGCCCGAACAATGCCCATATGCAGGGTCAAGTCGACAACAACATGGCAGAGCTGGGTGCCGGTTTTGCTATGGGGCTTGGCTTTGAATTTGAGGCGTCTGGCAGCAAGCAGGTCTACTCAGGCGCCTGGCGCGACTGGTCGATTGGGTATGAGGCCGCGGCGGGAGCTGAGCTTCACCTCTCATTTCTTGAGTATGCCAGCTGTTCCGGTTTTAATGAATGGGGGATTAACGGTTGGCGAGCCGGCGGCGGTTTTGGATTTTATGCGTCAGTAAGTGCGTGGGCTCAGGGGTATCATCGAAATAACGAGGAGGTGGACAAATACCAAAACCTTGCAACACTAAAAGCAGGTGGATACATAACCGGAAAATTCCCGAAACCTGTGTATGCATCGGGTGCCGTAACCGGAAGCGCAACCGTGCTGAATGTATTTGATGTCAATTTTCATCAGCAGTTCCAATATGGAACCAACTGTTCGGGAGGTCCGGTTCAGCCAAATGTATATGTAACACCCGGCGATGCTGCTGGCGATTTTGACGGCGCTCTTGTGAATTACGTTGTGCCGCAGGCCTACTACAATTTTCCGTTGGAATCTCCGCTCAGTGTAAAATATGGGCTCATTCCGGATGAACAGTTCAGCGTACCCGAGACTCAGGCCAACGGTACGATTGAGATGAGAACATTTAAACTCGAGAAAACAGTAACGCTTGAAAAGAGTGATAACAGTGGAAACTATCAGGCGGAATCTCTTAATAGTTCAATAAATAACCTGGGGGAGTATCAGTATGTTATAGCCGGTCCTATCAGTGCTGCTCCGGTTGCTTTAGCACCGAGTCTGGTAGGAGTACAGAGCGGTGGTAATAGTCCTCCCGGCCAGCAACAAATGGCTCAAACATGGAATCCAAACCCTGCAGGTGGCGGTGGAACTATACCACAATATCAACAGGCGCCGGCGCAATTAGTTGGTGGTTCGGTTTCAAATAACAATCCACCAAATTATGGTAATCTTCCGCCGGAGTCACCGCCACCGGTCAACGATCTGGACGCGGACACCTGGTATAAATTTACGGTAGATGCTGTACTCATGGAGCTTGTGAACGGTAATTGGATGCCAGCTACAGATAACAGCGGCAACCCCATTACTCAAACAGAAGTCAAAAATTTCTACACCGGTGATCCAGGGCCATTGCAACCCTCAAGCCCAGGTGCGGTAACCTATTAAACCGGAGTGAATGTTATGAATCAAAGAATTATGGACTATAAAAAGATATCGATACTGATCGTCGTTCTCATCGGGATGAGCTGGCTGAATACCGCTGATGCCCAACAGGCAAATGAAGCTGAAATTCACCTTTTTGCCAGATATGTAGAAGGGAATGGCATCGAAATGCGGTGGCTTTCAGATAATAACGAGGTGATGCGAATAGGTACGGAATCGGGATTTGTTCTAGAAAGACGGGTTGCAGGAACCGGGTCTTTTCAAACCATTGAAACTGTACAGCCGCTTAACGAATCTCAAACAGATGAGCTCATTCAAACTACGGTCGGCGAGGGAAATCGTGCCGACCGTCTGCGGGTTGTAACGGAACTAAGGGATTCAGACACAGAACATCTGCCTGGAGATATTGATTTTCAAAATCGTATTGAAGATCTCTTAAACCGAAAAAGTGCCGAAGACTTTCGTACGATGACGTTTATGCTGAGTTCGTTCGAGGATTCCCTTGCAGCCCGCGTACTCGGTCTTTCTGCGACTGACACTAACGTGATGCAGGGGCAGACTTATGAGTACCGTGCCAGTCTGGCGAACCCCGGTGGACTGAATGCCGTATCAGTTGTGACTGAGATTACTGCAACAGAACAAACTGAAGAATATGAAGTGCCTATTTTAGTGAATGAAGGTGATGGTGAACTGTCATTCATCTGGGAGCAGCCTGAAAATTCAGTGGGAATGTATGTACAGCGGTCATTCAGCGAAAACGGCCCTTTTGAACCGCTGAATGAGGTTATTGAGCTGAATCTGAGAGGGAATCAGTATGAGGGTCCGCAGCGAGGAACATTTTTTGATAAAGAGTTAAACAACTATCGAAACTACCATTACAGATTTTACGGTCAGAATGTGTTTGGCGAACGGGTGCTTTTTGGTGAAGCCTCCGGTACGCCACGCGATCTGACGCCACCGCGTGAACCACTGCTTCTTCAGCCAAAACATGTAAGTGAAGATACAGTCCGTATAACCTGGGAGATGCCCGGTGCAGTAGACAACGATATTGCCGGTTTTGCAGTACTCCGGGGGGATGGAAGCAGTGAAGAATTTGTACGTCTTCATCCCGATTTGACTGACCCCAATCTCCGCGAGTGGATCGACCTCGATTTTGACCGCGATCTGGATACATACTATGCCATTCAGGCGGTGGATTCAGCCGGGAATGTGAGTTCATCAGCAGTCTTGCCGGTATCATACATTCGCTTTAATCCTCCTGTGAAACCTGAAGTTGGACAGGCAACAATTGGTGATGACGGGTCGGTAGAAATCATTATCAGCCCTGACCCTGGGGATGCCGTGGACGGCTATAAGATTTTTATGGCAAACGACCCCGAGCACGAATTTTCAGTTGTAAAAGAGATGTTTGGCGATTCGCTAATCACTCCGGGAAGCAGAACTGTTGTCCGCGATACGGTGATGCTGAATACGCTCACCCGAAATGTCTATTACAAGATTCGAGCATACGATGTGCATTTTAACGAATCGGAGGAGAGTGATGTCATCGCCCTTGAGCGGCCTGATATTGTGCCACCGCCGCGTCCGGTTTTCAAAAATATAGAGACCGGTGCTACAGAAGTGAACTTTGAAATTGCGCTGCCGTCAGTAGTTGATTTTCAAACTGCAACCTTGTACCGCAGGTCTGGTCCGGATAGTGATTGGCAAACCGTGCAAGTCTTCAGAGAAAAAACGGAAATAGTGCGTTATACTGACCCAAGACTTGAGCCCGGAGTAACTTATTTCTACCGGCTTCAGTCGGAGGATCAAAGCGGATTACTGTCGGACTTTTCAAATCCTGTTCAGGTTAGGACAGTGAACAGACGGTCGGTCAGCGTTGCCGAAAATCTTTCTGCACAATATGGTGATCGCGGTGCTGTACTTCGGTGGTCATATGGCGGTAGTGATGTCGATGAGGTATTTTTTGTGATCTATCGCCGAAGCGGAGATCGCGGTTTTCAGCAGGTTGGCCGGAGTGAATCTACAACCTTTACAGACCGCCGTGTACGTTCCGGGCGCCACGAGTACCAGGTGAGAGTTTATAGAAAAGATGGAAATCAAAGCGCGATGAGTGAGACGGTATCTGTTCAGGTGGGTGAGTAACTGAACTTCATGCAGCGGAGCTGCAGGCTTGTATTCGCCGGAGCAGAGCACCGGAAGATGAAAGGTTATGCGAACTGCGAATAACCGATGAATGTAAAACCGTACGACTGATCTGTGATTTGGAGATTACCCCAGAGGAGTAAAATATCAATAGTCCCAGGTGAAACCTGGGGTGAAAAAATGCACCACCATTCATCTGTCGAATAGAGGGAGTGGTTTGGGTTTTAGGTCGAGTTGAGGCGGTAGTCTTTCAATCATTATTTTAAACTGTATTTAGCGGGTCAGGCAGATTGAGACTTGCGACCTGTGGCCTGAAAAAACGCAGCAGAGCACCGGGACGAGGGAATGAAACTCGTCAGGCGAACCGTCGCAAAAACACGTCGGGATTCGACAGACGAGGGTTTCCTGCGAAGCACCGGGATGAGGTGTAACCAACGGGTTAGGTGACCCGTTGCACAGAGAATTGTGGGTGATCGATGGACTTATGACCGAATTGTGATAGATCATCTCAGAATAAAGAAATGGCGTAGCCATGTCATACGTTATAGCCCATCAATTCATTGATGGGTTTATTGGTAATCATCAATAATCCGCCGAATAGAGGGAGTGTTTGAAGTAACTGATTTTATAGAGGCGGTTCCTTACGAATTTGATATAATCAAATGCATTCAAATGAGGGTTGAGAGTTCTTTGTGCAGCAGAGCTGCAGGCTATCGTCGCCGGAGCAGAGCACCGGGACGAGGGGGAGATGGAAGCATGAAGCTTGCCTCTTGAGACTTGTAAAAACTCGTCAGGCGAACCGACGCAAAAGCCCGTCGGGATTCGACAGACGAGGGTTACCGAACGGTGATTTGGTTAAATGGACTTCCGATGTTTCAACTTGTGGTCTTTTAAATAAAAAATTGTACAACAAACGCCACACCCATGGCCATCAGGACGGAGAGAAGGGTTCCGATCAAAATGTACTCGGCGAAATTCCGATTGCCGAACTCCGGATAGCGTACAATTCCTTTAGCAGCCAATACAAAACCAATAGCCGTATACTGGCCCATCAGAATAAAGAGAAAGACAAAGATGCGTTCCAGGAATCCAATCACTCGACCGGTTCGGAACTCTTTTTCATCAATCTGTTGCTGATGTAATTCGCTGAGGGGAGCCAGTTGAAGTTTTTCCAGAATGTAACGGATCAGAAGATTAATCTCGTTAAGAATCATCAAAAACCCGAACAGAATTGCAAAACAGGCCATCCAGTTGATTGTGCCCCCGGTGCCTTCGGGATGGAAAAGACTGAGCAATATTTGCTCAAATCCGTTTATCCAGTTAGCGGGTTGCAGTTCAAAAAGAGGACTGGCTAAAATCCCAATGGCAAGGATGTCTACGAACAAGGCATCCATCCGGTTCCGATTAAGATTGGTGGAACTGAGCTCGAACAGTCGGTTGATTACCGGCCTCAGCAGCAGATAGATGATTAAAACGACCCACCCGGCTGTAATAGATAGAAAAGGAATAATAAGGAGGGGAAATATAGTTAGTCGAATAAAATCACCGGTGCCGGAGAGTGGTTTGTCGCGCAACGTGAAACGCAACCTGGAGAACAGAATCAGATTGAGTATGGCAAATAGTATCGTGTAGTTCATGGATTTACCATTTCGTTTACCTTTTGTGAAATGCAATCTGTAAAATCCTTAACCGCATCAAGTGTTCCGGCATTAATATTTTTGTAAACAGCCACTTCTGAAAGATCCAGGTCACGTGCTATTTTTTTTACTTCAAGATTCTCGTACCTCTTTTTTAAAATAGAAAAGCGGTTTTTATTCCACGTTCGTAAATTTCCGGCCAGAATTTGCAAACTGCTGTTCACTAAACGGTCAAAAGATTTGTCTTCTGTGGTCAGCGACAAGAGAATATCATTAATCTTCATCTCATCAATTCGGTTGCGAGCGGTGTGAAATGCAGGCCCATCCATTCCAAGCGATTGCTCGCGGTTGATTTCAGTAGTAATTTCACCCAGACTGATCGTAACCCGTACCCTCACAGGGTGAATCTCTGCAGTAAACGCCCAGATATCATGAAAAAGCTGATCCGCTGAACGATAGACGGCCTGGAATTCATCACCAAGCGTAATGGTGTAGGGCGAAAGCAGCTCCCCGGATTCTCGATTCAACTGATCAAATACATCTTCGAGCTGATTCTGTGTCTGCTTGCGCAGAGCCGGTTTCAAATCCTTTGATTCGATAATGTCACCAATAACGACGATATACTTATTCATAACTAACCGTAATAGTTAAAACAAACACTAATTAACTAAAATGGTTTAAAAAGTCAATTATTAACTGAAATGGTTTAACAGTCGCTTTTATTCTACTCCATCGCTTGATATACTTTCGATACAAATTCTCCTATTTTTGAACTTTCAATCCACCGAAGGACTATGACTAAATCGTTTTGCTCATCAACAACAATAAAATTCCCGCCAAATCCGGCAGCGTAGTAGACGTGATCCGGTACATCTGTCCAACGAGATTCATCATCCTGCAGCCACCAGAGATAACCATAGCGCGAATTAGAAGGAGATGGAGTAACAGACTTGTCAATCCATTCAGGTGAAATAATTTTTTGACCATTCCACAGGCCATTTCTTGCAAATAGCAGTCCAAAGCGTGCATGGTCGTAGGTGCTGATGAAAAGTCCGCCACCGTTATGGCCGCCTCCACTCACAGACTGCATTTCAATTCCGTCTATCATAACGAAAGAGTTGTCGTATCCAAACCAGCGCCAGGTGGTTGATGCCCCGATCGGATCCATAATCTCATTTTTAAGTACTTGAGGAAGCGGGTTTCGCCAGACTTGAAGCAAGGAGTAGGCAAGCAGGTTTACTCGAACATCATTGTATTTATAATGAGTGCCCGGCTCATATAGTTCTCGCATTCGCCAATCGTCAATATTACCCTCGCGCGGTGGTCGGTCTCCCCAGTCTTCCATCCCGAAAAGGGTACCTGACCAATCCGAAGACTGATTGAGAAGGTGCTCCCAGGTAATTTTTGAATTGTGCTCTCCGTCAAAGGTTCGATCCCAAACATACTCCGTCATTAAGTCATCGGTGCTGTGGATTAATCCACGGTCCCATGCTACTCCGGCAACGGCAGAAAGGTAGCTTTTTGTTACGCTAAAAGTCATATCCACCCGGTTCAAATCACCCCAGCTTGTTGCGATATGGCCGTCTTTGACGATCATACCGGCAGGCCCGCCACGCTCTCTTACCGGTCCGGCGAGGTAGTGATAGGGTTCGTGACTGAAACCTTTCAGAATTGCTATTCGAAGATCTTGCTCAACACTGTTTTCATTTTCCATAGCAAATTGGACAGCTTCATTCAGAGCTGATTCAACAAAGCCCAGTTCCTGTGGATTTTTTTCTGACCAGTTGTGTCCCAAACCGGCCGGCGGATAATAGAGATCCTGAGCAACGGCAGAGCATATTGAAATTGAAACGGATAAGACAAAGAGTACAAAACATTGAAAAGTAAAAGTTCGATATTTCATGGAGACTTTTTGTATAAGGTTTTTATGTGGCTCTATTTAGGTTATGGTGTACATTCATCACCATGCCTTTTAAAATAGATCTTTTTGCCAACCAGACAAGATCACTATTCACCACAATTTTAAGCAATAAAGCTGAATTTGCAATGTAAATCGGTAACAGAATTCTTCTGTATCATATGGCTTATCTTATTACCTTCTGAATAAATTGAGATGGATGGTAAACCTAAATTTTACAGAAACTAAAAAGACATGCTTGCTACGACTTTTTTGCAGACAAATTTGATCGAAAATTTAACGCGGATTCTGCCGGAACACATGCGGGGAGAAAGTGCAGAAGCCGCGTTGGGATTGGGTCTGATATTTTTGATCTCTGGGATTGTACACATTTTTATTCGCGTGTGGATTATCCGATTGCTAACTAAGTTTGATAAGAAGACAGAATCAGACTGGTACGCAATTCTGCTGAAGCAGCAACTTCCCCAGCGTGCACTGTTTATGATTCCGCTGTTGATTATTTACAACGGATTGGAGTTGGTGCCCGAATTCCACGAAGACCTTACAAGCTTTATTCTAAGGATCACAGCCGCATTGATGATTTTGGTAGGAGCTCGTGTATTTGATGCATTTTTATCATCGATTCACGCAATATATCTGAGACGGCATGATGCTCATTTGACCCCGATTAAAACCTATATTCAACTGGGAAAAGTGGTTGTTTATATATTGGCCGGATTTTTTATCATATCGAGCCTGGCTGATAAATCGCCATGGTACTTCCTCAGCGGTATTGGTGCCATCATGGCCATTATACTGCTGCTATTTCGGGATACACTTCTGTCATTGGTGGCAAGTGTACAACTCACGAGCAATGATCTGATTCGAGTTGGAGACTGGATTGATATGCCTCAGTTTGAAGCCGATGGTGATGTAATTGACATTGCATTGAATACCGTTCGTGTACAAAACTGGGATAAAACAATCACTGTTATTCCAACTCATAAATTTCTGGAGCACAGCTTTCGAAATTGGCGGGGCATGCAGGAGTCGGGTGGTCGCCGAATTATGCGTTCACTCAAAATTGATATTTCAACGGTTCGGTTTCTCTCATTTCAGGAGATACAAAAACTTAAAAATTCACATCTTCTATCAACATATATAAATGATAAAATGAAGGAGATCGGAGAGTACAATGAGAAGCATTTGAAAGGCTATTCATCAACGTTAACGAATGGACGATGGCTCACCAATATCGGTACGTTTCGAAAGTATGTGATTGAATATCTGAAAAATCATCCGAATGCCCGCCAAGACATGACCATGATTGTCCGTCAGCTTGAGCCAACCGAATCCGGCTTGCCACTGCAGATTTACTTCTTCACCAGTACAACCGCATGGGCAGAGTATGAAAGCATTCAGTCGGATGTATTCGATCACCTTTTGGCGATTGCTCCTGAATTCGGACTCAAAATTTACCAGCAGCCTACCGGATATGATTTGCGGGGCTTGAAACTACATGAGGATTGATGTTGACCCGAGGGGTAATAAATCTCAAGATCATCAAGATTTAAAAAAACTTAGGTCTTAAAAGGCTGATAAACCAGGGAGACAACCAATAAATTTAATTTTGGAATCATTCTGAGCTGGCTTATATTCATCGTAAATTTACGATAGAATGAATGATTTATCGTATCGTTTAAGTAATTCTCAAAAGATAGCGATGAAAATAAGGACACAATCACCCGAGAAGATCAAACAGTCAGTTAAAGAGAAGTATGCGAAAATCAGTGAACAAAATGGAGAAGCCGGATGCTGCGGACCAACGGATTGTTGTTCAACGGATAGCAGTGTGGACTACACCATTTTTTCTGATGACTACTCGAACCTTGAGGGTTACAATCCCGATGCGGATTTAAATTTGGGTTGCGGGCTGCCGACTGAATTTGCCAAAATGAAACCCGGTGATACAGTTGTGGATCTGGGCTCCGGCGCGGGAAATGACACTTTTGTTGCGCGCCAAGTAGTGGGTGAATCGGGCAGAGTTATCGGAATTGATATGACCGAAGCGATGATTCAGCGTGCTACCCTGAATGCTATCAAACTCAACTACATGAATGTCGATTTTGTTTTAGGCGACATCGAAGAGATGCCGCTCGATGATGCTATAGCCGATGTGGTTGTAAGTAATTGTGTTTTAAACCTGGTTCCGGATAAAGAGAAAGCCTTTGCCGAAACCTACCGTATTTTAAAACCGGGCGGACATTTTAGTATTTCAGATGTGGTGGTTTCCGGAAACTTACCTGATCAAATCAAGGAGGACGCAGAGATGTACGCAGGTTGCGTGGCCGGAGCGATCGACAAGGATGAGTATTTAAAGATTGTAAAGGATACCGGTTTTAAAAATATTACCATTCAGAAACTGAAGGAGGTTCAGCTTCCGGATAAAATGCTTCTGAACTATCTCAAGATGGAAGAACTGAAAGAATTCAGATACTCCGATACCGGAATTTACAGCATCACGGTGTATGCGGAGAAATGAGAGAAATAATACGAGACCTGTCAGGTTTTCAAAACCTGACAGGTCTTAATCCGGAAATAAATTAAACCAATAAACAGTGATAGAATCCAACCTGCCAGCGTTGGGTAATAGAGATCACAACTTACGCTGACATGATCCCGAAAGCTTTTGGGAACGCTGCCAGGTCTGATCTTCCAAAAGAGTAAAATCAAAAACAATCGAATCATGATAGAAGCCAAACCCATTAAACTGGGCAATCCCGCAATTGAGCGGTCTGCAGCAATAGCCAAAGCGTTGGGTCATCCGGCGCGGATTGCTATTCTCAAGATATTGGCCCAGAGAAATACCTGCTTTTGCGGAGATATTACCGAAATTTTGCCGCTTGCACAGTCTACGGTTTCACAACATTTGAAAGCGTTGAAAAAAGCCGGATTGATAAAGGGAGAAGTAGAAGGAGTCCGAACCTGCTACTGCCTGAATCCCGATGGTGTGAAGGAGCTGAAAAGTTTGCTCTCGGAGTTGTCTGATGAGCTGACTCAAACCTGTTGTTAACCCCGAATAGATATAGAAGACCTGTCAGCGTATGAAGCGAAGTGAAATTCCTGACAGCGTCAGTTTTGTGAAACATTATTATTCAACGCTGGGAGGAACCCTCCAAAAGCAGCCAGATACGTTGTTTGATTGGATTATCCCCTCTTGAGAGGGGACAGTCAGGTGAGCGTAAAGCGAAACTGACAGGAGTGTGTTAACAAGCTTGGTGATGGGCGTAATTTATGTTTCTTGTACTACATAACCGGGAACACACCCCTCGCTTTATGAATCGCGCTTTGCGCTTTCATACAAACTTTTCCCCTCTCGAGAGGGGATGTCTATGAATTAATCAAATTTTGCTAGTCCTTTAAAAATCAACTGTCAATCCATCAACATGTACACAAAACTTAAAAATTACATCACTGAGTTGACTCAGAATTTTGATAGTATCCCGAATGAACGGAAAAACACACTGCAGGATGTTTCGGACTATATATCCAAGAGTTTGAAAGAAAATGAAACGGTTAAGCTGAACTTTATCTGCACACACAATAGCCGGCGGAGTCATCTGGCGCAGATCTGGACTCAAACGGCTGCTACTCATTACGGAATTGAAAGCGTTGAAACTTTTTCCGGCGGAACAGAAGCAACGGCTTTCAATCCAAGGGCCGTAGCCGCTATAGAACGAGCCGGATTTCACGTAAATAGCCCGGTCGGAAAGAACCCGAGGTATGAAGTGAGAATTGCAGAGGATGCAGATCCTATGTACTGTTTTTCAAAAACCTTTGATCATGAAGTCAACCCGGATAATAACTTTGCCGCAATTATGACCTGCTCGGATGCAGATGAAAACTGTCCGTTTGTTCCGGGTGCTACCTACCGGAAACCGGTGACCTACCGGGACCCAAAAGAGTCGGATGGAACAGGTCATGAAAAAGAGACTTATGATGAACGCTGCCGTCAAATCGGGACCGAGATGTTTTATATGATGAGCCGGGTTTAGTTTTTGTTAAGTCCGTCAGACCGCTTTGCGCGGTCAGTCGGATGAACTACAACCAAGACCTGTCAGCATCTGGAGCGAAGCGGAATTTCTGACAGCGTCGATTTTTGAAACTATCATTTTTTAAACGCTGACAGGAATCCTCCAAAAGCGGTCGGATACGCTGTCAGGTTGATTAAATCATCCCCTCTTGAGAGGGGACAGGCAGTTGAGCGCATAGCGAAACTGACAGGGTTGTGTTTAGTAATATGGATTCGCTCTCGAACCAATTCAGAAGAAATTATCTGTCTGACCACTTTAAGCATACTCACGGTTAAACAGAAAGAAATCAAAAAAAGATGAAAATGACCGATCAAAACTATTACGACATGTGGAAAATGGGGCGAACCCGTTTGACAAATCAGCTGGACAAGATTTCGGAAGAAGATCTGCTAAAAAGGGTTCAAAGTGAATCTAACAGTGTGGGTTGGCTGTTGCGTCATATTGCGGAAGTGGAGCTTCTCTTCGCTAAAAATGTTTTTGAGCGAGACTTAAATGTAAAGGCGCAAACCATTGGTTCCATCGCCAAAGACCGCGGACAGTTTAAGGAATTGGAACCTTTGCTGGAACTTATTGAAAGAGCGGAAGAGGAATTGGGTTCAGCCATTCAGGAGATAGAAGAGTGGGATGATGAGGTTACCACGGCGGAATTTGGAACAGTGACCCGAGCTGAAGCACTTGGCAGAATTATGACGCATACCGCTTATCATGCCGGTCAAATTTCGCTGGCGAAGAAGTATGGGAAATAATAGACTCATATCCCCGTCAGACCGTTACTTGCGGTCAGACGGATGAGCAAGACCTGTCAGTATCTGGAGCGAAGCGGAATTTCTGACAGCGTCGATTTTTGAAAGTATCATTTTTTAAACGCTGACAGGGGTGTGTTTAGTCAAAGCTAAACGTCTTCGTCAAAAACACTTGAAGCGGTCTGACAGATAGATTAGTGACATTAAAAAAAGCTCCATCGGAGTGGGTGGACACATAGCCCAGGGTTTTAACCCTGAAAAAAGAATTGTACCAAAATTAGAAAAGCTCCGAGGAGCGACACTCTATTTCTGCTGACATGAGAGTCAAGAAAATAGATCGATTTTGAGATTATGATTGGAACTGCAAATCATTAATCGTAAGTTTGCGATTAATTAAGAAATTATGACCACCAAGAACAAAATGAAACAAATGAGTAATCAAACCGAGACTAAGACAATTATTGAAGTTTATGACCCTGCCATGTGCTGCAGCACCGGTGTATGCGGACCGGACGTGGATGATGAATTGGCAGATTTTGCAAATGATGTGAAATGGCTGAAGTCACAAGGTATTGAATTGAAGCGGTACAATTTGGGACAAGAACCGGAGGAGTTCAAGATGTGTGTGCCGGTATTGACAAGGCTTCAAAAGGAGGGGTCTGACGTACTTCCAATTATCTTGGTAAATGGGGAGATGGTATCGGAGGGCGGTTATCCGGATCGATCCACTTTGATGGAGTGGGCCGGATTGAACGGTTCCAAGGAAGATACATTATCTTCAGAACAACCCCTGGATCAAACTGCAAAACCACTCTACAACGAGAAGGTAGATATACTGGTAGCAATCGGCTCAGCCGTAGCATCGGGTAGTGATCCAATTTTACGGGAGATGTTTGCCAAAGGTAAAGAGGAAGGAATTTCTCAGGACGATATGGCCAAGGCGATGCAGTCCGGTTTGAATGTGCGTCAGGTACCACTGTCAGAAATTGTTGAAACGGCGAACGAGTTACTTGGTGTGCCGTCTAATGGATGTGCGCCAGGAAGCGGATGTTGTTAATACCCGTCTGACCGCTTGGAGCGGTCTGCCGGATGCTATGAAATCCAGACTTGTGAGTGTCTGTAACAAAGTGCTCATTTTTGAACAAGTAATGAAAATTCTGACAGTTTCGGTTTGAAACTGAAGCATAAACTCAACGCTGACAGATCCGGTTGGTGCTGTCAGGTTGATTAAATCATCCCCTCTGGAGAGGGGACAGACGATTGAGCGTTTAGCGAAACGGGCAGGGGTGTGTTTAGTAAGATGGATTTGCTTTCGAACCAATTCGGAAGAAGAACTTATCCCTTTGACTGTTTTAAGCGTGCTGACGGAAATTTAAAAAATATAAACCATCCCTTAGTCCTCTCCTTAAAAAGGAGTGAAAAATTGCAGTAAGCCCGATTTTTAAAAATGATTACAACGCTGACAGGAATCCTTCAAATACAGTCGGATACGCTGTCAGGTTTCAAGATTTCCATAAATATATTGTAAACTCAAAAAGAATCATTTAGATGTTACCACAAATTACACCATATATTTTTTTCACCGGAAAAGGAGGCGTTGGTAAAACATCGCTTGCAAGCGCTACATCAGTTAAACTGGCCGATGAAGGAAAGTCAGTGTTGTTGATTAGCACAGACCCCGCCTCAAATTTAAAAGAAGTGCTGGAAACGGATGTTACCGAAAAGATCACGCCCATTGAGGGAGTCGAGAACCTTCATGCAGTTAACATCGATCCGGAGTTATCGGCCGAAGAATACCGCAACCGTGTAACGTCACCGATGGAGGGAATTCTGCCGGAAGAGGAGATCAACAAGATACGGGAAGAGCTTTCAGGAGCTTGTACTACAGAGATTGCCGCTTTTGATGAATTTGCACGATATGTTGCAGGGGATGGTGAAAATCAGCCATATGATGTGATTGTCTTTGATACGGCACCCACCGGACACACGCTGCGTCTTTTGGAACTGCCGGCTGCCTGGAGTGAATTTATTGAATCAAATCCCGATGGAGCCTCTTGCATTGGCCCGTCCTCGGCACTGAAAACCAGTCAGGCGCGATACCAGAAAGTAGTGGATCGTTTGAAGGATAAAGATGCCACAACGATCTACCTGGTCACACGTCCCGATGAATCCGCACTTCGAGAAGCTGATCGATCAGGACTGGAACTGAAGGAGATGGGGCTGGCAAATCAGCTGCTTCTTATCAATGGCTATTTTGAACCGGTGGATGAATCGGATCCATTTGCTCAAAAAATGAAAGAGATGGCAGACCAGACACTGGAAAACATGCCGGATCGCCTTAAAGGGATGAAGCAAATTACATTTCCGCTTCGGCCATATAATCTTCTCGGGATTGAAAAGCTTCGAAAAGTGTTTGATCCGCTCGATAAAGAGGAGATTAAAAATTACAGCGAATCTATGTTGACCGAAGATCATGAGAGTGACTTCCCGGGACTTGAGGAGATGGTTGAGGATATCATCGATGATAAGGATCACGGACTGGTAATGACAATGGGGAAAGGCGGTGTTGGTAAAACAACCGTTGCTGCAGCCATTGCGCTTCGGCTTGCTCAGAAAGGCTTTCCGGTTCATCTCACAACAACCGACCCTGCGGCCCACTTGATGGACCATCTTGGAGATATGAAGTTGCCGGAAAATCTGGAGGTTAACCGGATTGATCCTCATGCCGAGAAAAAAGCATACATCGAAAAAGTTCTAAAGCAGAAAGGCAGCAACAAAACGGAGGAGGAGCTGAAGCTGCTGAAGGAGGATCTGGAGTCGCCCTGCACTGAAGAGGTTGCCGTATTTCAGGCATTTTCAAAAGCAATTCACCAGGCGAAAAGGAAATTTGTGGTGGTCGATACGGCACCAACCGGACACACCCTGCTCTTGCTCGATACGACCGGGAGCTACCACCGGGAAGTTCTGCGAAATACCGCTATGGATTCGGATAACCTCAGAACACCGTACATGTTCTTGCAGGATTCTGATTACGCAAAACTGATTATCGTATCCCTTCCGGAAACCACCCCGATTACCGAAGCAGCAAAACTTCAGGATGATTTGAGAAGGTCAGGAATTGAGCCCTATGCGTGGGTAGCTAATCAGAGTATGTCTGCAACAAATATTTCTGATCCACTACTCAAACAGCGAGCAGCAGCAGAGGTGCCTCTATTGGATGAAATCGATAAAAATCATGCAAAAAAACTGTATGCGATTCCATGGATTTCTGAGCATCATGTTTTACAAACACTCATATCACAACAGGAAAAGGACGTTATTGCTTGAAAAAATGTGGCTGAGCCATAACTGATTCTGAATAAATATCATCTAACCGAAATTATACAGAATAATAGTGACTGAAGAGAATAAATCGATCGACTTTTTTGAAAAATACCTCACCGTCTGGGTTTTACTCTGTATTGCTGTTGGAATTGGCCTTGGATATGTTTCGGGTGATTCCATTGAGGTACTTAGCGACTTCAACCTCTACAATGTAAATATTCCCATCGCCATTTTAATATGGGCGATGATCTATCCGATGATGCTGCAAATTGATTTTGCCTCATTGAAAGACATTGGTAAATCTCCTAAAGGGGTTGTTTGGACCGTGATTATAAATTGGGCGATTAAGCCGTTCACAATGGCCTTCTTTGCGTGGATTTTCTTTTACCATATTTACGGAGCGTGGATTGACCCATCCATGGCTCAGGAATATATAGCCGGAGCAATCTTATTGGGAGCTGCCCCCTGTACAGCTATGGTTTTTGTGTGGTCGTATCTATCTGATGGCGACCCAACCTACACGCTGGTACAAGTATCCGTAAACGATATCTTGATCCTGATCCTCTTTATTCCCATTGTAGCATTTTTATTGGGTATTACAGATATCGCCATTCCGTACAACACCTTGGTAACATCCATTGTAGCGTTTGTGGTGATTCCGTTGGTTGCCGGTTATCTCACACACAAAATACTGGTGAGAAAGAAAGGAATGGAATGGTACACCAATCATTTTTTGTCCAAATTTAAACCCGTTTCTATCAGTGCCCTTTTGCTAACGTTAATTCTGCTTTTTGCCTACCAGGGAGATCGGATTTTAGACGATCCAGTTGTGATTTTACTCATCGCCGTTCCCCTTATCATTCAAACCTATTTCATTTTCTTTGTGGCATGGTACGGGGGTAAATGGCTTAAACTAAACTATCAAACCTGCGCACCCGGCTCCATGATTGGTGCCAGTAACTTTTTCGAACTGGCGGTTGCTGTGGCGATTATGCTTTTTGGTATTCAATCCGGTGCCGCTCTGGTTACGGTGGTTGGCGTACTAATCGAAGTGCCGATCATGTTGTCATTGGTTAAATTCGCCAACAGCCAGAAAGCAAGCTACACGGTAGCTGATTAGATTAATCTGCACTCACCATAAAGTTAATGACCGCAGAGGAGCCTGGCTTAATTATCATAAGCCAGGTTCGGCCCAAGCCACCGCTCGATCTCTTCCACACTCATACCTTTCCGCTTGGCATAATCTTCTACCTGATCGCGCTGAATATTTCCAAGATTGAAATATTTGGCCTCCGGATGGGCAAAATAGAGTCCGCTTACAGAAGACGCCGGCGACATGGCCAGATGTTCAGTCAATGAAATTCCGGTAATCTCCTCAACAGCCAGAAGATCAAACAGTGTGCGTTTTTCGGTGTGATCGGGCTGAGCCGGATAACCGGGAGCCGGACGAATACCGCGATACTTCTCACGGATCAGTTCATCGTTGTCAAAGTCTTCAGCCTTTGCGTAGCCCCATAACGATTTTCGAACTTCCTGGTGGAGATATTCAGCAAATGCTTCGGCCAGGCGATCTGCAATTGCTTTAGTCATAATGGCGTTATAGTCATCATGATCGGCTTGAAATTTTTTCACCAGTTCACGAACTCCGTGACCGGTAGTGACCGCAAATGCACCTAAATAGTCTGCTTTTCCTGAATCTTTAGGTGCGATAAAATCAGACAGAGCTTTATTGGGTTGGCCTGATCGTTTTTTAGACTGCTGGCGAAGCGTGTGGAATGTTGCAATAACTTCATCCCGCTGCTGATTTTGATAGAGTTCAATATCGTCACCGACTGAGTTAGCCGGATAAAGTCCGATAACCCCATGAGCCGTAAACAGTTTTTCATCAATAATTTTATCGAGCAGGTGATTGGCTTCATCAAATAGTTTGCGAGCTTGAGCTCCGGCATGATGGTCCTGTAAAATATCCGGAAAGTTGCCTTTC
>NZ_JAWLDW010000037.1:1863-22663 GCF_041686455.1 Rhodohalobacter sp. | reverse complement strand
CCGGTCTGACCATTCGCGAAATTCTGTGGTGGTTTGTGGAACCTGCGCGGAAATCCAGACCGGTTCCGGGCCAATCTCCAAAGAGATGACCCCGATACGTGTTTCAGGTTCGCGATTGTAGCTGATTGAATCGGCCTTTTGCCAGGTTTGACCACCGTTGTAACTTATTTCAGGTCTGTATCGATGGCGGCCATCGGTGTACGTAAGTTCCAGTGTTACGTGCGTGGTATCATCAGCCCAAACCTGAAAACCGTACCATGGACTGTTGTTGATAGGGCTTATTTCCGGATTGATCTGCAGGCGGTAGTGATATGTCCCGGTGCGGATAACGTCGTTTACTCTTGAGCCGCGAAATTCATTTGTGATCCAAACGCCATCTTCAAGAAATCCGATGGTCCGTTTATTCTGATGATTAATTTCACGGTCGGATGTTTCGGTTACACCTTCAGGATCGTATGAATAGCCGGTAAATTCTTCAGAAGTTTTGCAGCTGCTGAGGGTTAAAGCAGAAATTAAAATGATAAATAGAAATGATTTACGGGTATTGAGCATTAAAATTGTATTTTTTGAGATGATATTCTCTGCAGAAAAATTTTCTATGTTCAGGAAACTACATATACTGTAAGACTCAGTTTTATAAAAGATATAAAAACTCCTTTTGCTGAATACTATTCAAGATAACGCTACTTACAAGCTTTTTCTTTTTTTATGCATTTCCTGTATTGCTTTTTTATTACCGGGCTCAGCGACAGCCCAAGAAAGCGAACGAGAACCGATCGTTTGGAAGGTATCATTCGAGGGTAATGAAAACTACCGGGATATGGTTTTGCGTGAGATTATTGCAACGTCCAGCCCAAGTTTTCTTCAAAAAATATTTCGTCGCACCGGAGACTCTGTTTTCAATGAGATGGATGTTCGCCGTGATCGGATCAGGATTATGAGATATTACGAACGCAGAGGATATCCAAACGTAGATGTAAGTTATGAAATAAAAGATCGGAAGAAGGCGTGGCAGAAAGAGGTAGTATTTCAGATCAGGGAGGGAAATTCTCTTCAAATTCGAAGATCAAAAATTGAAATCGATGCGGCACCCGAAATAGCAGATGAAATACGATCATCACGCGAGTTTGAAAGAGCAGAAGAGCAACATACATTTCAGGTGGGAAATCGTTATCAAACGTTGAGAAGGCCTGACGTGGAAGGGCGCTTTTTAAACCTCCTTGAAGAGCTGGGTTTCGCCTGGCCGGAAGTTGAAATTATAGCAGACGTGGACTCGGTTGCGAGCAGGGCAGATATCACGATAAAAGCCAAACCCAATACAAAAACCTATTTTTCTGATATTGAAATTGAGGGTGAAATATCTGTACCGGAAAGAATTTTAATTCGTGAGACAGATATCAAGGAAGGAGAGCTTTACAGGAGAAGTAAAATACAGGATGCCCAACGGCAGGTTTTTAATCATCACCTGTTCCGGTTTGCCACAATCAATATCACCGATCAGCCTCAAGACTCGACACTAAATGTTCTTTTGAGGGTGCGGGAACATCCAAAACGATCGGTTCAGGCAACAATTGGATTTGGCAGGGAGGAGTTGCTGCGTAGCCAGGTAAGTTGGCAAAATAGAAACATAACCGGTACAGGCCATCGCTTTGGTGTAAGCGGAAGGGCTTCGTTTATTGAGCAAAGGCTAAGCACCGACTTTTTGGTTCCTTATGTCTTTAACTCTCGCAGCAGTAACGTAAGCAGTCTGTTTGGCCAGCATAAGCTGGAGCCGTCGTTTGAATTGTTGCGCGCCGGTTTCAATAACAGCTTTATCTATCAGTTTGACCGAACCAAGACGGCGTCTGGATCTTATGAATTTTCGATCAACGAGGAGCTTTCAAGAAGTAGTGATGCAGCACTGCCCGATTCAGTTTTGAACTATAATGTGTCCTCACTCTCACTCTCAGGCTATTACAGTGAGGGGTTGAGCCGTGACCCTCGTGGTTGGCTTATTCAACCGTTTGTTGAGATTTCAGGAACATTTAGTGAATCTACATTTACCTTCCAGAAAGCGCTGCTCGATATTCGCAGGTATACACATTTGACAAACCACCTTGTCTTTGCCACACGGATTAACACCGGCGTTATATTCTATAGCGGGGATCAGCGGTTACCGTCTAATATTCGTTTTTTTACAGGGGGTACAAACTCTGTGCGCGGCTGGAACCGCCAGGAACTTGGCCCGAGCAGGGTGCGGTTTGATGACTCGGGAGATTTTGAGACATATATTCCGGTAGGAGGCCGCTCGATGTTTACCTTTAACCTGGAGCTGCGACAAGATTTGAATGAATTGATACCCAATGTTGGTCTTGCTGCTTTTTTGGATGGTGGACAGATCTGGAGGGATTTAAACAGCCTGGAGGATCGACCGATCCAGTATGGAGCCGGTGGAGGGATTCGGTACCAGTCACCCATCGGGCCGGTTCGGGTAGACGTTGGTTATAAGCTGAATCCGACGGATGAGGACCTGAATATTTATGAAGGTGAAGATTTTGGAAGTGCATGGAGCCGTATTGGAGTACACTTTAGCATTGGACAAGCATTTTAATGACACAAGAATCTGAGAAACATACCGAAACTAAAAATAATCGCCGATGGGTGAAGTGGGCAATTTTTGCAGCCGTTCTGGTTGGACTTATTATTTCATTGCGTCTCTTTTTAAAGAGTGATGTACTGTTTAACTACGCCCGAAATTTTGCGGAGAGACAGGCCGGTGAGATTTTGAATGGCTCGCTGGAAATTGAATCCATTCAGGGTGACCTGCTCAATAGTTTTACAGTTTATGGTGCAAGGATTGCCGACAACCAAAATGGAACCATTGCAACTCTCGATTCGGCATCCGTTCAATACCGGCTACTGGATGTGATCAGGTCACCTCATACGGTGGAACAGCTGTCCGTTTATGGTTTGGAATCTTTTATTAAACAGGACGCCGATTCTGTTTGGAACGTAATGGCACTTCTACCCGAAACAGAAGTTGAAGATGAACAAGAAGGGGCTTTTTATTGGACAATCCGTGATTTAGAAATCAGAGATTTGAATGCAGATATAGAATCAGACTATCTGTTGCCGGACGGATTCGTTAACGTGCGAAATTTGAATTTATCGGCGTCCGGAGGAATTGAAGAGCGCGGATATACCACAAACATTCGATCACTTGAATTTCAGCTTGAGGAGGCGCGCCTGCCAGATCAGATTGATTTTATGATGGAAGCCCGCGGCGATGACGACAGGATCACACTTGGATCGCTCGTAGTTCAGACCGGGCGAACGATGCTGCGGGCAGAGTCTCAATACGATATAAATGAGAACTTAACCGCTTCGGCAGGATTATCACCGTTGAGCAGGGACGATATTGCAGCTTATGTTGAGAACTTACCGCTTCAGCACGATCTGAATATTGAAATTGGTGCGAAGGGGCAGTTATCGGATTTAAATCTCTCAGCAAATATCTCCGGTACGGGAATGGAGATGCTGAGTATCGAAGCAATTCTCAATGCGGAAGAATCTCCTTCTCTGAGCCGGATTGATGTTCGCATGCGTAATCTCGACACTCCAGAGCTGACGGGTATCGAACTTGCACCATCGGTTGGCGAATTTCAATTTTCAGGTGAGGGATTTATACCATTGGAAAATTTTCAGGAGTCGAATTTTTCAGGCCGAATGAATTTCACAGACTTGTCATATGACAGATATCAAATTGATCGTTTTGAATCGGAGTATGAACTGAATGACGACCGTACCAATTTAACAGCGATAGCAGAAAATGCAGGAGAACAGATTGATCTGGAATTCGCTGTAGAACAGATCTGGAGTGAGATCCCGGTTTGGAATGGTAATGTAGAGACAGACAGTATCAATCTGGCTACATGGTTGGCCGAGCCCGGCTTTGATAGTGAGATGAATATTAGGTCCACATTTTCGGGCAGAGGAGTCTCAGCGGGTCAAATACAGGCCATTGCAGAAATTGCAGTTGAAGGCGGACGCTTTGGTGATCAGATGTTTTCTGAGATACTCTTCAGGGGTAATTTGAATACCCAAACCCTTGCCGGAAACTTGTCGGCCAGGCTCGACCAAAGCAGGCTGGAAGCGAGAATAGATGCGGAGAACTGGCAATTGGAACCGGACTACAATTTCAAGGCCTCTGTTCTTGAATTTAATTTGGCTGAGATCACCGGCTTTGAAGACTTTCCAACATTGCTAAACGGTACATTTGAAGGCACGGGTAGCGGAATCAGCCTCGAGACGATTGACCTTCAGGCAACGGCAGCAATGGATTCAAGTTTTATAAACAGAACACCGATTGAAACGCTGAAGGCGGATATCAGGATAGAGAATCAATTTCTCACATTGGAAAACACACTCCTCGAAAGCTCAATCGCTGATGCTGAAATTTCAGCAAAACACCATATAACAGATCTGACCAATCTGGAAAATCGCGTTGATTTCAGGGCCAAACTCAAGGATTTACAGCCACTGACACCACTGGTTAATGCGGAGGAGTTCCAGTCGGAAGGTGAAATAAGCGGAGTTTTAAACCGCAGCGGAGAAGGTTACCTGGTATTTAATGCAGAAGCTAATTTGAAGAACGCTCAGCTTGATTCCCTCTTTCTATCCAATGAGTTGAATGGAAACATACAAGCACGCTTGCTGGATGAACCTGAGGCTGATTTTGAGCTTCAGTTGAGGAATTCCACCGTAAGTGGTTTTACTGTTCAGGATGTGCGATTTCAGAGCAGCTTGAAGCAGTGGGACTCCATAACGAGTGGTGACTTTACATTCGAAGTTTTTGATGAAGATGTTTGCACCCTGCATCACGAAGGAAATTTTCGGGTTGAAGATACGGCTGCATTGGTCCAGACTACGATGCTCGACTTCTCAACAGAGCTCCGAACGTTGAGTCTGGACCGGCCCTTTGATTTTGAATATGATATTGAAAATCAAAGGGCCCGAGTTGATACAGCTACGATCCGGGATTCATCTGAAGAATCATTCCTTTCCATATGGGCAAATGAAATTTCCTCTGATGTGCAGGATGCCGGATTGGAAGCTGAAAGGCTCAATCTGGGTGCCATTCAAACCCTTATGCTGGAAGATCCTGTTGCTGAAGGGTATTTGTCGGGTAAGCTCAGTTTTGAAAATGATGATGATAATCTCTTTGTATCTGTTAACGGGGACATTCGTGATATTGTGTATGAAGGGGGCACAATGGACTTGTTTAACTTCTATCTGAATGTTGAGGAAGAGTGGCTGCAGCTTGCATTTGATGGCAATAAAAATGAGGACCGGTTATTTGAGGGGCAACTTCAGGTTCCTTATGTGTCTGGTGACCCCGCAACTTTTGACGATCAATTTTTTGATCGGGAGGTTACAGGATATTTTGAAATTTTTGATACAGACCTGTCTTACTGGTTTACTTTTCTGCCCGATTTTGAATCGGAGGAAACAGGTGGCAGTATAAACCTGAGAGCTGATTTGTCGGGTATTGCAGGGAATCCGGAGCTGATCGGAAACATGCAGCTTCAACAGGCCAGATTTTCAGGTATTGAGATTGACAGTGCCGACCTGGATTTGAACTATGTGCACAATGATGAGTATGTAGACTTCGAAGGGCAGGTGGTAGCCCGTGGTGAACCGGTGTTAGATATGGATGCACGTTTCCCGTTTATTGTCGACCTCCGGTCGGCTGAAGTGCTGTTGCCGGAACAGGATGATGAAGTGGCTCTAAATTTCAGAACGGATAAATTCAATCTGGCTATTTTCAACGACTTTCTGGATAACGAAATATTGAGAGAACTGCGTGGCCGGCTGAATGGAAATCTTTCACTCTCGGGCAGGCTGGAAGATCTTCAGACGTCGGGAAATTTGGAGCTTTTAAACGGTAACCTTCGAGTTGTTCCTGCGGGTATAACGCTCAGCGATATAAGATCCAGGGTCAATTTTTCCGGCGAAGAAGTTGTGCTCGAGCAATTCAGGATGAAAAGTGGTCCCGGGCAGATTGAGGCAAACGGTTCGGTTGAAGTGGAGGATCTTGCTCCGGGTAATGTACAAATGACGATCCGTGGCCGACAATTCAGGGCAGCCAATACATCTGATTATAACGCGACTATTGACCTTGACGCAGAATTGGCCGGAACTTTTGAAGAACCAAAGTTGACGGGTGAACTCACATTTTTGAATGGATTTGTGAATCTACAGAATTTTGGAGAGGAGTCTGTCGAGGATGTTCAGCTCGAGGATGAAGAGGAATCTGACCCGCTAGAGTTTTATGAGATGCTTGAAATGGAGATGAATGTAAGTATTGCCCGTCAGTTTTTTATCAGGAACCGGCAATATCTGGATATGGAAATCGAGCTGGAGGGTGATGTAGACCTGGTAAAACAGAGGAATGCAGATTTAGAGATGTTTGGTTCGCTTGAAGGCGTCAGGGGTTATGCCCGCCCGCTTGGGAAAAACTTTATGCTGGATGAGGCATTGGTGACGTTTTATGGACCGGTAGACGATCCGGAATTGAATATTCGAACAGAGTTTGAACCGGCACAGGCTCAGTCGGAAGTACAGATTTTCTATATTATTGAGGGGACTGCACAAGAGCCGGATTTTCGGTTTGACAGTGAGCCGCCACTGGAACTGGAGGATATCATCAGTTACACACTTTTTGGAAAACCCTTTTACGAGCTGGAATCCTGGGAGCAGGTGGTTGCAGGAAGCGGAAGCAGTCCAAGCGCTGCAGACCTGGCATTGGATGTACTGCTCGACAGGGTTGAAATGCTGGCTTCCCAAAGCCTGGGAATTGATGTGGTTCAAATTGATAACAGTCGTTCCGGTTCAGACAGCTCAACCTCTATTAAAACCGGTTGGTATCTGAATCGAAGAACGTTTTTTGCCGTGATCAATGAGATCAGCAGCAGCAGGCCAAAAACTCTGTTTATGTTGGAGTATATGCTTACTGAAAATCTGGAGCTTCTCATTACGCAGGGTGATGACTCAAGAGAGGGTATTGATTTGCGATGGGAATACGAATATTAATCAGCAGTACAAAGATAAATTGTGAAATAATTATGGGCTTCAATCAGTTTAAATGATGAGTCCAAAACAATATTACCATGACGCTCATCGATATTCTCAAATACGCAATTATTGTATTGGTTGTTGTAGTTGCAGGATGGTTTTTCTTCAGTTACGAAAAACCGGAACCTGTTATGCACAGCGACCTGGGTGCGTGTGATGAACCTCTCTCTTACAAAATCGGGACTATCGATCCTCGTTTCGATATTACAGAGGACGAAGTTAAAGAAGCTATGCAAGTGGCCTCCTTGTTATGGTCTGAAGCTATTGACCGACCTCTGGCATATTATGCTGAAGATGGTGATTTGGAAATAGATTTTATTTACGATGATCGTCAGGAGCTGGCAGTTGGCGAAATGCGTTTTCGAGAACAGATTGAGTCGGAGCAGATAAGAACGGACCAACTTCAAAGAGAGTACGAAAACCGGCGTGAACGGTTCGAACAAGAATCAGCTGAATATGAAAAGCTGGCCAATCAAACAAAGCAGGAGATTGATGAATTGAATAAATGGGTTCGGGAAAAAAATGGTAGTCAAGAGCTTTCAGAGCAGGATAGGCGATACTTTGAGCAGAAGAAAAGTGATGTGGAGAGGATGCAGGAGAGGTTGGTAGAAGAGAAAAGTGTATTGGATCAACTGGCGGATGAGATCAATAATTATGTGGATCGCCTGAATAATCGAATTGACGAGAGTAACACGCTGATAGATCAATACAATGAAGATTATGCCGGAGAAAATCGTTTCACAAAAGCTACGTACCGCAATTTGAACGCTGGCGGAGTGATAACAGTAAACCAGTTTTTGAATAAGCGGGACCTGTATCTCGTATTAGCTCACGAGCTGGGTCATGCCCTGGGTCTAAAACACGGAAATGACCCCGCTTCGATTATGTACAGCCAGATGGGAGGTCAGGAGATTTATCCTATTATTCAGCTCACCACCGAAGACAAGCGCGCTATTGCTGAAGTTTGCAAATAGATAAAGACGATTAAATACTGTTTAAAATTTTACTATAATTCTATGAGAACAGGTCAATCAGCCTGATTTTTACAATATAAAGTGGAGGGAAGGATGGGAAAGTTTAAAAAAGAACTGAAGTGGGGACTGATTTTTATCGCTGTCTTAATGTTATGGATGATTTTTGAGAAGTTAATGGGCTGGCATGGTGAAAATATTGAAAGCCATGCCACTATGACCATTTTTTTCGCCTTTATTGCCGTAGTTGTTTATGTGATTGCTTTCCTGGATAAGCGGAAAAACGATTATGATGGATATATGACCTGGACACAGGGATTTATGACCGGTTTCTATATTACCGTTGTGATAGCTGTTTTAAGCCCTCTTGCTCAGTGGATTATTCATAGCTTTATATCTCCGGAGTATTTCGAAAACATTATCGATTACTCCGTGCAAACCGGACAGATGTCTCGAAGTGAAGCTCGCGGTTATTTTAATCTGAAGAGTTATATGATACAGGGTTCGCTCGGAGCCTTGATGATGGGTGCCATTACATCGGCAATTGTAGCCGCCTTTACGATGAAAAAACCCAAGTAAAGTACTGTACTGACGAATTGATTTTTATAGCCACGGAAACACAGAAAACTATGTGCCCCTTCGTATTTCCGTGGCAATTTTTACAACTTCAAGAAAATGGCTTTTTTATTTAGTATTCTCTTGCTGAATACATTTAAAAAACCATTTTCATATGAACTCTATTAAGCTCCTTCTTACTTCTCTACTATTTTTTCTAATAACATCAACTGCAGCTTCTCAATTGCTGAACGACCGTTTTCAATTTGATCCGGAGCTGCCCTATCAGTCTGGGATTACATCTCCCGCCGAATTTTTAGGGTATCAACTTGGCGAGGAGTATTCTCACCACTACCAGCTGGGATCTTATCTGAAGAATCTGGCTGCCGAAAGCGATCGGGTTTCAATTGTAACTTACGGTCAAACCTACGAGGGCCGCGATCTCTGGCTGGTGATTATTACCGGTGAGGAGAATCATGACAATCTTGAACAAATCCGGGAAGACAATTTGAGGCTTGCCGATTATAAAGATCTGAGCCAAAGTGAAGTGGCTGAGCTGGCGGAGGATCATCCTGCCATTGTATGGCTCAGTTACGGAGTACATGGAAATGAAGCATCTAGTGCGGAAGCGGCACTGCAGACGGCCTATCGGCTTGCGGCGGCTGAAGATGAGGAGTCGGTACGATTCAGGGATGAATCTGTCGTAATCATAGATCCGATTTTGAACCCCGACGGCCGCGATCGCTATGTAACCTGGTATAAATCCTCTCAGGCTCATATGCTCAATACAGATCCGTTTGATTTGGAGCATGATGAAATCTGGCCCGGCGGAAGAACAAATCACTACTGGTTTGATCTGAATCGCGATTGGGTCTGGCTGGTTCATCCCGAATCGAGAGGCAGAATTGCGGAGTATCAAAAGTGGATGCCACAGGTTCATCTCGATATTCACGAGCAAGGTTTTAACAATAACTATTTTACCATGCCGGGAACCACACCCCGCAATTTGCAGCTTCCGGATGATTATGAGGAGTGGAGTGACCGGTTTGGAAGAGGAACCATTGATGAGTTTGATAAACACAACATCAACTATGCCACAACCGAAGCGTTCGATTTCTTCTATCCCGGCTACGGATCCTCCTACCCGAGTTTGATGGGAGGAATCGGGATGCTGGCCGAACAGGGCGGACATAGCCGGGGCGGCCGTGCTGTTGAAACCGAAGAGGGATATGTTTTGACTCTTCAACAAAGAATATTCGACCATTATAAAAACAGTGTCGCTACCGTCCGAACAGCGGTTGAAAATCGTGAGGAACTGCTTAGCTATTTTCGGGAAGCGCTGAATCCCGCCAATTCGAAAGTGGAAACAAAAGCTTACATACTGCCGGATAACCCGAATGACCACACCTACGATGTGATCGACATTATGCTGAAGCAGGGTGTGAATGTAGAGCGGGCCAATGAGAATTTTACACTTCGAAATGCTTTTGACTACTGGGAAAATGAAGCTCAGCGGCGTTCATTCAATCAGGGTGATTTTATCATACGTACCAATCAAGCCAGGCATTTGTTCGTTACCACGCTGTTTGAACCGGAGATGGCCATTGAAGACTCGGTGATGTACGACATGTCGGTCTGGTCCATCCCGATGGCGTACAACCTGGACGCTGCCCTTGTGAATAATGACCCGTCCGTTTCAACATCCATGGTTGAAGAGGTTCCGGTACGTAATGAAGATGTAATCAATTCATCCGCTGAATATGCTTTTGTGATTGACTGGGATCAGCCAACAGCACCAAAGGCATTGGGTGAACTTTGGAGAAGAGGTTATAATGTGCGTTCTGCGGAAAAGGTGTTCAGCAAGGATGGAGTGGAGTTTTCCAGGGGAACATTGATCGTCTTGATGGGACGAAATTATGAGAAAAGAGACGAAATTCGCAATGATATGCAGCAGGTGGCAGAGTATGCCGGTGTGCGAATTCACGGTTTAGATACCGGTCGGATGGATTCGGGAATCGATCTGGCATCCCGAAGCAGCAATGTGTTGCATCAACCAAAAGTGGCCATGGTGATCGATCAGCCATTCAACTCCTATACGGCCGGACAGATCTTGTTTCAGTTTGATCGAAATATAGAATATGGTATTTCTCGAATCCGGTCACACAGGTTGGCATCCGTCGATCTGGACGAGTATGATGTCATCATCCTTCCGGGCCAGCGGGGAAGCGCGCCTCACTACGGTGAGCGTCAACAAGAGGCTCTGAAAGAGTGGGTTGAACGCGGCGGTACTCTTGTTACAACCGAAGCTTCGGCTCTGAGTATGACGAAAGACCGCATGGAGTGGACTGGTGTAGAACTCGTCAAAAATGAGGAGGAAGATGAAGAAACTGACGTAGATCCGGTAGCGTACACTCCTTATGAAGCAAGAGTGGATACATTCGGGCTTCGCAGAATTCCCGGCACTGCTTTCAAATCTCATGTTGATGTGTCGAACCCACTCGCATTTGGCGTGAAGGAGAAGCTTTACAGCCTTACCTACAATACCGATCAGCTGAAGCCATCCAGCAGCTACCAGGTTGTGGGATACTATGAAAAAGATGCTTCTCAACTGTTGGCTTCAGGATATGCGTCTCAGGAAAATATACAGAAAGCAGCCGGAAATGTATTTGCCGGGGTTACATCCATGGGCAGCGGAAAAGTTGTTCTGCTGACTGATAACACCCAGTACCGAATGTTCTGGAGAGGACCGGAGCGTCTGATGATTAACGCGGTAATGCTGGTGCCTTCGATGTGATAAGACAGATAATCGGTGAGTCGGTCGTTCGTGGTTCGAAGTTCGTCAATCAGAGATAATGAACTACGAATGATCGATGGACGAACTGCGATGGACGATTTATATCCATCAGGCACCTTTGATCTGATCAATCCGATTACTCGTTAAAATCGAGTTCACTGGAGTAAAAATACCATGTCTGGTTTGCCGGCCATAAATGACCGGCTCGTATATTAAGCCTCGATTTTTGAGGCTTTCACTTTTCTCGATATTGTCTGGAATTCAAACCCATTCATGGGTTTTACATACGAGCGCGGGATTTATCCCGGCGAAGAAAATTACTATATCTATTTGGCTTATTTTAAAACCACCAATCAAAGAGTCAGACGAACCTTCGCACAGAGTAACTTTGATTAGCCGCCAAAATTGATACGATTGGCATTATCTATATGAATTGGTTGTAAAGGAATTACTATTTTAATTATGATAAATATGAACCACTAATAACTGTTTGGATGGATAAAAAAGAGAATCAAAACGCTGCAAGCAACGAAAGTAAATGTCCGTTTCACAATGGAAACGGAGTGATTAAAGACACCGCCGGATCAGGAACAAGAATCCGTGACTGGTGGCCCAATAAACTGGATTTGGATATTCTGCGCCAACACTCACCCTTTTCTGATCCTATGGGTGAAGATTTTGACTACGCGGAAGAGTTTAAAAAACTTGACCTGAATGAGGTTAAAAAGGATCTCAACGACCTGATGACTGACTCTAAAGATTGGTGGCCTGCCGATTGGGGTCATTACGGACCCCTGATGATACGTATGGCGTGGCACAGTGCGGGAACGTATCGTGTGGCCGATGGGCGCGGTGGCGGAAGTACCGGTAATCAGCGCTTTGCACCGGTTAACAGCTGGCCTGATAACGTGAGTCTTGATAAAGCACGGCGTCTGCTCTGGCCAATCAAAGAGAAGTATGGAAGAAAGCTATCATGGGCTGATTTGATGATCTTGGCCGGAAATGTTGCGCTTGAGTCTATGGGTTTTGAAACATTTGGTTTTGGCGGCGGTCGTGCAGACGTATGGGAGCCGGAAAGAGATATTAACTGGGGACCCGAGCATGAATGGCTTGGTGATGAGCGCCATGACGAAGATGGAAACCTGAAAGGCAGACTTGCTGCCGACCATATGGGTTTGATATATGTAAACCCTGAAGGACCTAATGGAGAGCCTGATCCGAAGAAAGCGGCACAATTTATCCGTCAATCATTCCGAAGAATGGCAATGAATGACGAAGAGACCGTAGCTCTGATTGCCGGTGGACACACTTTCGGTAAAGTGCATGGAGCGGCTCCGGAAGAGCACAACGGACCCGATCCGGAAAAAGCACCGATGGAAGAGATGGGACTTGGCTGGAAGAGCAACTACGGAACCGGAAAAGGTGCCGATACAATTACAAGTGGACTGGAAGGAGCGTGGACAAATGAGCCTCTCAAATGGGATATGGGTTTTTATGAAAACCTTTTTGAGTATGAGTGGGAGCTGACCAAGAGCCCGGCAGGAAAATGGCAGTGGACGCCCAAAGATAATGCCGGTGACGGTACTGTTCCCGATGCACACATCGAAGGGAAGAAAAACGCTCCGATGATGCTTACCACGGATATTGCAATGATTGCAGATCCCGAGTACAGAAAGATCTCCGAAAAATTCTACAATGATCCTGAATACTTCGCTGATGTTTTTGCACGAGCGTGGTTTAAACTTGTTCACCGAGATATGGGACCAAAATCCAGATATCTTGGACCTGAAGTACCGGAAGAAGATCTGGTCTGGCAGGATCCTATCCCTGAAGTGGATCATGAATTGATCGACGACAAGGATATCGAGGATCTGAAAGGAAAAATTCTTGATACAGGACTCTCAGTTTCAGAACTGGTATCGGCTGCATGGGCTTCTGCATCTACTTACCGCGATTCAGATAAGCGAGGCGGTGCAAACGGTGCTCGGGTTCGACTTGAGCCGCAGAAGAACTGGGAAGTAAATAATCCAAGACAGCTCGAGAAAGTGCTCGGTAAACTGGAAGAAGTTCAAAAAGAGTTTAACGATTCCCAGTCCGGCGAAAAGAAAGTATCACTGGCTGATGTAATCGTTCTAGGTGGATGTGCCGCTATTGAAAAGGCAGCAGAGAAAGCCGGTCACGATATCAGCGTTCCATTCACACCGGGCCGTGCAGATGCATCAGAAGATCAGACCGATGTAGAGTCTTTTGAGTGGATGAAGCCTGAAGCTGACGGTTTTCGTAACTACTTTAAACCACATGCTCGCAGAACTGAAACAGCAGAAGAGATGCTGGTGGACAGAGCTCAGCTAATGACGCTCACCATCCCCGAAATGACTGTTCTGCTTGGCGGAATGCGTGTTATGGATACCAACTGGGACGGAACACGTCACGGTGTGTTTACCGATAAGCCGGGCACACTATCAAACGACTTCTTCATAAATCTGCTCGATCTGAGCAACGAATGGAAGGCAACTTCCGAAGAGGGAGACCTGTTTGAAGGTCGTCACCGCGACACCGGAAACGTGCATTGGACAGCTACACGTGCCGACCTGATCTTCGGTTCAAATTCTGAACTGAGAGCGGTAGCAGAAGTGTACGGTAGCTCAGATTCCGAGGAGAAATTCCTCAACGATTTCGTGAAAGCGTGGGATAAAGTGATGAACCTGGATCGTTTTGATCTGAAGTAATCACAGTTTCAATATAGAACTTTAAACGTTCTGGAAGGCAGTTTCGGCGAAAGCCGGGGCTGCCTTTTTTATGAGATCCTGGCTAAGATAGTTCTCATTCTAACTAGTGCGCCGTAATGGTTCTTTCTATTCAGTTCATCATCAATATCTATTGATCCCGGGCCAAACTATCTGACAAAATTCGTATATTCATATCCAAAACTATTAATAAAAAGAGGATAATATGGCTGCAGAGCATCTAACCAAAGAAAGCTTTCTGGAAAAAGTATTTGATTACGAAAACAATCAGGAATGGAACTTTAAAGGAGATAAACCTGCGATTATCGACTTTTATGCCGATTGGTGCGGACCCTGCAAAATGGTTGCACCCATCATCGAAGAGCTGTCCGACAAATATGAAGGGCAAGTAGATATCTATAAAATTGATACCGAAGCAGAGCAGGAACTATCGGCTGTATTCGGAATTCGAAGTATTCCTTCCATTCTGTTTATTCCGGTTGACGGACAGCCGCAAATGGCTGCCGGAGCCTTGCCAAAATCTCAGTTCATCAAGCTGATTGAAGAGAAATTAGAAGTCAAAGCTTCTGTCTGATTGGTTTAATTTGAAGTAATTACGTTTTTTAGAGGCAGTTCGATGAAAATCGGACTGCTTTTTTTATTCAGAATTGATATTTACGATCTGGTTACAAGTCGTTCCCTTGTGGACTGCTCATATCTAATCTGAAATGTATTTTAGCGCCGTGTCTTTGTAGGTTCGACTTATCGGTAGCTCAGTTCGTCCAACGGTAACTGATTTACTGCTAAATTCAGTAATGTAATCAAGGTTAACAATGTACGACCTGTGAATTCTTACAAATGTTTCGGGTAAGCTTTCTTCAAAAGAGGAGATAGTATCTCGTGTAGTAAGTGACTGATCGTTAAAATGTATTTTCACATAGTCGCTCAAACTCTCTAGGTAGATCAATTCATTCAGTTTAATTTGATAATTTGAGCGATCTGCCCGAACGGTTATAAAGGATGTCTTCAGTGCTTCTTTCTCATTCTTCAGTTGATTTAGCCTAACTTCACTCTCCGTTAACCGTCTGTATAAAAGGTAGAAAGCTTTTAAAAGCACAATGAGATAAATTGAAAATCCCAAAATGAAGACGTTTGTCATTATTGGGCTAAGTTCACCATAGTTATAGTTAGCCAGTACAATGAAGGAAATTGTAATGACTACCATTTCCAGGTAAAAAGATATGACAACTGTATAGATTGTGTAGAGCGTGAACCGAGCGTACTTTTTCTTTAGAAGAAATTGAGGCACAATATGGTAATTAAAAAAGTAGGAGGTAGCCATAGCCACCGGAAGCAAAAAGGTGACAAAATAGAAACTTTTCACATAATCACCGTACGTGCTACCAAAAACTGTAACCAGGATTGAACCGGTTACTGTCCAAAATAAAATATGTTTAACGGGCTGCATTTTTTTATTCAAAAAATCGCGAATATCGATCAAAACATCATTTTTTATCGGTGAACTACATGTTTTATGCGGGATTTAACATTGCTCAAAACAGCTTGCATAAGATACATTTCTTGTGAACATTCATTCACATAATAATAAACTATGATTGATCTATTTTTTATCGGCGGTCCGCTCTTCATGGGCATATTAACCATTATCCTTGTAGCTATGGTTTCATTGGCGTGTTATATCGCAATACAAAAAAAGAAAGATGGTGAAAATCCACCTGCTGACAGTTGGGTAAAAGAACTGGGAATTCTTGGACTAGTAATAGGGATTTTTGGTCAGTTTATCGGTTTATATCAGGCTTTTTCAGCAATTGAAGAGATGGGCTCTGTTTCACAGTCAATGCTTGCCGGTGGACTGAAGGTCTCCTCAATAACATCGATATATGGGCTTGTAATTTTTATCCTCGCCATCATTCTAACATTTGGATTGAATCTGACGGGGAGAACCCGGTAAGTAATAATAAGTAATAAACAGACTGTAAACTTTAATCTGAAATGAAAAGGCAACTTCGATTCATTATGATGCTGCCTTTTTTATATAGCGTGAATTTGAGTCAAAAAAATTGATGTCAATTCATAAAATTAGAAATAATTCTCCCAATCGAATTTTTTTGTTTCTACATTAGTTTCATCGATATTTCAAGCGATGATCGTTAATCAGTAATCTGTATAGAAAGATTTGATTCAAGCACTTAGAACATACAGGAGACTTATTTTAGCAGTACTTCCATTTTTCTTTATGGGTACTGCAGTGCAGCATGCTATTGACATGGAAACATGGTTTCCAGTCGAGGAAGCTTCAAATGCCGGAAATTCGTTTATGGAAATTCTTGAAGAGCATAGCCTGGAAGACGATATTGAATCTTTACTGAATGCCGGATTGATGGGTAAACCTTTTGCAGTCAATCCCTTTCTTCAGGAATCTGCTTTTAAAAACTTTGAACGTTCAGTGCCCACTCCCCCTCCCGACTTAGCCTAAGTTGTCCCGCCTACTTATTATTATTGGCTTGTTCTCTTCTATTCATACCATTTGTGTTGTTGGGCAGAGATATATAATTGATATCAAAAACTGAACGAATAAGGTAAAGTCTATTTTGCCCAAACATATTATGAAGGACTAACAGGCCGGATATCACTCTTCATAAACCATTTCAAATCAAAAAATTATGTTTACGAAATTATCATTATTTACTACTGCCATTTTCCTGATGTTTTCATTTACTGCATGTACTACTCAGTCCGATTCACCAGAAACCGGTGCTTCAAGTGAGCAACTGGATGGTGATGTGATAACCCAAGAGGACCAACAAGCCCTTACATCCGAGGAAATCCTTGACGGCCTGAAAGAGGGGAATCAGCGTTTTGTGTCCAACAATCTGACACCGCAGGATTATCAAGCCCAGGTCGAGAAAACATCCTCGGGCCAGTATCCTGAGGCGGTGGTGATCGCATGCATCGACAGCCGTGTTCCCGTGGAATCCATCTTTGACAAGAGTATTGGGGATATATTTGTTGCCAGGGTAGCCGGCAACTTTGTTAATGAGGATATTCTGGGAAGCACGGAATTCGGTACTGCAGTTGCGGGTTCCAAAGTTGTAGTGGTGATGGGCCACGAACACTGCGGAGCTGTAAAATCTGCCATTGACGATGTTGAAATGGGCAACATAACAGCCATGCTTTCCAAGATCAGACCCGCAGTTGAGATGTCGGAAGAGGAATACGAAGGAGAGGGTGAGATGACCTCCTCAAACGACGAGTATGTAACTCATGTGGTGAACACCAATGTTCGTTACACGATTGAGCAGATGCGAGAGAGAAGTGAAATCATTTCTGAGCTTGAGCGTAACGGAGAAGTGGTCATTGCCGGTGCATTTTATGACCTGGATACCGGTGAAGTTACATTCCTCGACTAAATCATAAATCCATCAGCGTGTGCTTTAGATGGCAGAATTTCTGACTGCCTGAAAAAGCACACGCTCTTTATATGGTTTTTAGACCAGAACTGCATCATACGCCCTGAATATCTATCACACGGCACCGGGTCATCTGTAAATAGGTAAATAGAAGCCGGCACTGACTGTTGTTTCACCGCCTGAATACTGCAATTTCAATTTGCCCTTCAAAACAATAAGTCACGTGATTTTACGCTCAATAAGGTCAAATAGTCCCTGTACCAGCAATGCAAGAAGAGCTGCCGGTACAGCTCCCTCGAGGATAAGCGGTACGCTGTCGAGCCGGATCCCAGTCAGTATCGGCTGACCATAGCCGCCGGCGCCGATGAGGGCACCGAGAGTTGCCACTCCCACATTGATTACTGCCGATGTTTTAATTCCGGCTAAAATGGAGGGAATGGCAATCGGGAGTTCAATTTTTCTGAGTATGAGTGAATCGGGAAGGCCTAGCGCGCGGGCCGATTCCATTACAGGTGTCGGTATGGCTTTGATTCCGGCATGTGTGTTCCTTACAATCGGTAGCAGGCTATAGAGAAAAAGAGCAGCCATAGCCGGAAGTGCGCCGATCCCGAAAATCGGAATCATAAAAACCAATAGCGCAAGGGAAGGAATCGTCTGCATGATACCCACAGAGCCAAGAACGGCTGTTTCAAGCCATGATACCTTCACCGCCAAGATACCCAGCGGTATAGAGACCAGGATGGCAAGGCCAAGGGAAATAACCACAAGGTAGAGATGGTCAACGGTATGGCGCAATAGTCTCTCGGTAAATCCCGATGTACTGAATTCAGATTCAATTTGGAAAGTGTCTCTGAGATATGCAGATGCAGTTGCATCATCAGCCAGCCTGTCTATCTTAACCCGTTTATTCATGGCGATCATGTCCCGTTGAGAAATCGCACCTTCGAAACGTGTAATGGCACTCACAATCTCGTCATCCAGCCCCTCACGGTAAAGAACTACAGCCTCGTAGTCTGGAAAAAAGTTGAGATCGTCTTCAAGTATGGCCAGATCGTAGTACTCAATTTCGGGATCGGTGGAGTAGAGGTCGATCACGTCAATACTGCCGCTTTCCAGGCCACGGTAAGCAAGGGCGTGTTCGAGACCGTTTACCCGGCGGGGATTGAGCCGGTATTCCGATTGGATCCCCGGCCATCCGTCACGACGGTCCATGAACTCATTACTGAAGCCGAATGTGAGTTCCGGATGGTCTCTCAAATCGGAGATGGTTTCTATTCCCAGTCTTTCAGCTTTCTCACGCTTCATGCCAAGGGCGTAGGTGTTGTTGAATCCGAGCGGACGGGTCATTCGAATCCCAAGATCCCTTAACGTCTGTCTGAGCTCTCCCGCATCGCTGATGTCTTGTCCGGCGAGGATCTCTTCAATGATGGTGCCGGTGTAGTCAGGGTATAGGTCAATTTCTCCGCTCAGGAGAGCGCTCCAGAGAATTCTCGTTCCTCCCAGCTGTTTGTACAAGTCGGCATCTGCTCCCTCCGATTCTATCGACTGTTCGAGCAATTCACCGAGAATGACCGATTCGGTAAAGGCCTTGGTTCCAATTTTGGCGCTCTGCTGAGCAGCGGTGGGCCGAACTCCTGCATAGCTTACTAAGACAACGAAAAGCAGGATAATGGCCGGTATCCATTTCAATTTCTTCATTCTACAGGTTCTCCAGTGGACTGCGTTGCGCGTTCACAAACTGTTCTACAAACTCATTTTCGGGTTTGTCAATGATCTCCCGGATGGTACCCTCCTGAACGATGCGGCCCGACTGCATCAATGAGATAGCATCGCCAAGAAACGCTGCTTCTCCCAGGTCGTGTGTCACAATCAAAACAGTTTTTTTGAGCTCGCGGAAAATAGATCTAAGATCGTTCTGCAGTTCGTGGCGTACAAGCGGGTCAATTGAACCGAGCGGTTCATCCATCAGGAGGATGGGAGGATCGAGCATCAATGCTCGCATAAGGCTGATCCGCTGTGCCTGTCCGCCTGAGAGTTTTTCAGGTTTTCTCTCCAGCAGGGATGGATCGATATTTGTAAGAGTTATTAGTTTTTCGATACGCTCTTCAACTTCTTCAGGATTCAGTTTCAGAAAGTTGGTTACCAACGTGAGATTTTCCCTTGCGGTGAGATGCGGAAACAAGCCCCCGGTTTGAATCACATAACCCATTTTTCGCCTCAGCTCCAGCACATTGCCGGAATGCATTTTTTCACTTGCAATCTCAACAGTGCCGGAGTCAGCGGGGATCAGACCCATAATAATTCGAAGAAGGGTAGACTTACCGCAACCGCTCGGTCCGATGAGAGAGATGGTACGCCCGGTTGGGATAGTGAACGAAACATCGTCGAGTACTCGCTGATCGTACGTTTTGTTAATATTTTGCGCTGAGATCATGAGATGAAATGTAAAGGATTCAGAAGTGAACGCCTAAGTAATGGAGGTCTGCCATGCCAAACATCGGTATTTCCAATGAACTGAATCTGCAAATCTCCAGGAGATAGCATGTAGACTTTGGAATCATAAAGGATTAGGGGGATTAATTTAAACGGTACATCTGCCGAAATTCACTGCAGTTTAATGCGGGATCCGGCAGCCCCTCATGGAATGCTATTAACTCAAATCAAGTTGAAGAAATAGAACAAAAATTCAACAGAAAACAAACAGGATCAGACAATGAAAGCAGCCCAGATTAAAGAATCCGGAAGTGATTTTGAAATTGTAGATCTGCCGGTTCCAAAACCGTCAGCCAGAGAAGTTTTGATTAAAGTTGAAGCGTGTGGGATTTGCCACAGCGATGCCATGGTGAAAGATGGTCTCTTTCCGGGTATTGAATATCCCCGAGTGCCGGGACACGAAGTTGTAGGAATTGTTGAAGAGACGGGGTCGGAAATTAGCAACTGGAATAAAGGCGACCGGGTGGGCGTTGGTTGGCACGGCGGACATTGCTTTCAATGCGATCCCTGCCGGCGCGGTGATTTTATCAACTGTGAAAACGGCCAGGTAGCCGGTATCAGCTACGATGGCGGATATGCTGAGTACATGACAGCACCCCAGGAAGCTCTTGCAAGAGTGCCTGAAGATCTCTCCTCAGAAGAGGCCGCACCCCTTTTATGCGCAGGAATTACCACATTTAATGCACTAAGAAACTCCGGCGCTCGTCCCGGTGACCT
>NZ_JAWLDW010000037.1:0-1763 GCF_041686455.1 Rhodohalobacter sp. | reverse complement strand
GGATCGCCATAAGTGGTAACGACATCCACGGACCGGCTTTTAAGATCGTTAAGACCGTACTTGATGAGCTTCTGACCAACGCCTTTTCCCTGACGGTTTGTGCTAACTGCAACAGGTGCAAGCATGTAAACCCGAATATCCTCCTTAAACTGAAGACGAGTAAAGAAAATCGACCCAATGATGGATCCATTTTCAAAGGTGCCGAAACAGATGATTTCCTGATTATCTATGTTTGAAGATAGTTCTGATACAAGATTGCCAATCAGCCGACCTTCACTTTCACCCTCTGAATCGGAGAAAGCTGACCTAAAGAGATTTGTCACTTCTTCCCGGCTGTTTTTATTCAGAACCTTGTGATTCATGTTTATTCCTCTAAGGTGATCGGAATTACTATGATTTTTTAAGAAAAAGTCTCTTGGCTTGTGCTGCCAGCCTGTGTTTTGTTATTCAGCTTCGTTGACTAAATTAGTCAGCACGAAGCCATTGTTATGATAACGGCTAATCGTAATGAGTCCACATTCTGATTACTTTAACAACTTTCTCTTTGTCGTAGACTTGATACACTAAGCGATGTTGGATATTGATTCTTCGTGAATAGGCCCCTTCCAAATTTCCAACTAATTTTTCATAGGGAGGATAGTCTGCAAAAGGATCTTCCTTAATAACTTCAAGTAGGTCCTCGATCTTTGATTTTAACCCTGATGAAGCGGCTTTCTTCGCATCCTTTTTAGCCTGTTTGGTATAAACGAGTTTGTAGTTACTCACCAGTCAAGTTCTTCTTCGGTTTCCTCAAGAGGTGTATTCATTCCTTCAACGATAGACTCCTGCATTCCAGGAATAGAGCTCAGATAAAGTGTTTCTTGAATAGCTCGCCAATCATCTTCACTGATCAAAACTGCGTTTGATCGCTTTCCGGTGATTTGGATTGGTTTGTGTGTTTCAGATGCCTCATCGAGCAATCGATAAATTTCTTTGCGAGCTTGAGTAGCTGTAAGTGTTTTCATGGTGATATGAATTAATTAATGCTCTTTCATTAACGTACGCGATTACGTACATATTGTCAACTTTTGAGATAAGGCAGCATAACTTATAATTACACGACAAGGCTCAATCCACCCTGTCTTTCGCAGAAGATCTGATTTTGCCGATTAATAGCAATGAGTTGTGCATCGTTGCCCAGATTTGGAAAGGTCACATTCGTCGGTCTACTTAAAAACATTTACGGAAGGTTTGCACATCCGGCGATTTCCCAGACAGGAAATCCGTATTGATGATATTGCATTCATACTTCGCATCCAGGTTCGATTTCATCATAGGTCTGTTTTCCCGGAAAAAAGCCTCATATCCAAGTCCGACCAAAAACTCATTGTAAAAAGAACGAAAGAAGCCTTCATTCTCAAGCAGCTGCAGAAATTGCTGGTTTGAAATGGTACTTCCCTCTTCTGTGAAACTGAACTTTAGGTTAGATTTTGTTGATTCAAGTTCAAGCGTATTCTACATAAATCTTATCATGTTTTTTTTATTTGTCAGACCACTTCTATTCTTATCTAAAGAGGCTAATGCTGCTAAAGTGGTCAGACGGAGCCCAAAATTTAACCTTCGGAATGGGTGAGTAATTCCTCATAAGCCTCCTGACATTCCTCCAGCAGATCCTGCAAATGCTCCGGAACCTCTTCACTCTTTGATTTATAGGCTCTGAAGCCCGTGGAACGATGCACATTGTGATACCAGTATTTTGCCCAGATGCCATCTTCTTTTCGGGG
>NZ_JAWLDW010000155.1:0-5145 GCF_041686455.1 Rhodohalobacter sp. | reverse complement strand
ATTTTCGATTTTGGGGAAGGCGGTGCAGCCCGCTATCTGTTCAACACCCATCACCACGGCGATCATGTATCGGGTAACCGGGTTTTTCAGTCGGATAATTTTGAAATCATCGCTCATGAAAATGTGCCGGAGCTTCAGCGTGCCGGTTCAAACGGTCAAAGTATTGTTACTGCTTCCCGCACATTCAGCGAAGAGCTGACTGTGAATTCCGGTGACGAAACCGTAACTGCCAGACATTACGGACCGGCCCACACCGGCGGAGATTCCGTCATCTGGTTTGAAAATGCAAATATAGCTCACATGGGTGATCTGATTTTCAACCGATGGTATCCATTTATTGATATTGAAGGCGGCGCGTCTATTCAGAACTGGATTACTACACTGGAAACCGTTGCAAGCGAAGCCGCTTCAGATACACAATTTGTTTTTGGTCACGCAAACAGAGAGTTTGGGGTTAGTGGAAACCGGGCAGATGTTCTCTATATGCGCGACTATTTATCCAAACTATTTGAATATACCGACCAAGGTATTCAGGACGGTCAGTCTCTCGAAGAGTTGACACAAATTGATCAGTTCGATGAATTTCCAAACCACCAGAGCGCCGGAGCGCGACTTTCCCTTCAGTCCAATATTGAAGCCGCCTATGCAGAACTCACCTCAGAATAGATCGAAAGATTCAAATCTGGCACGGTGCCTCTATTGCGGTCAGCCGGCACAGATTGTATGGGTGCACGGGCACGGACAGTGCGCAAACTGTGGCATTAATGTAGATGAGTGCTGCCGCGGCGAAAGCTGTGATACTGACTTAACAGATTCTCCCCTGACAAGTGGAGACTGAGAGGGGTGTTCAAAAGAACTTTCAACTCTGGTATTATAACGAATAGACATTAGCTTTGACAAGTTCATTCTCTCTCTTAAAAGAGAGCAACATCAGGTACTATTTTAACGTGAGTTCGACATAAGTATCTTGAATATGATTTTCCCCTCCTGCCTGCCCTCGATACGTCGGGGTGTAAGGAGGGTTGGGGGGGGTAGCCTTTATGATTTTAGCCCCTCCTTGAAAAAGGAAGGGACTTTTTCAATGCCTTTACATTTATTTTATATCGAACTCACGTTATTTTACAATTTCAGTGCCTTCCGCGTTTCAATGGCTAAACCACTGTGCACTATACTTCTTGAGCCTGATTGACTATTTTAGATCGGTCTACTATTTCAAACCTTACAATCACGGCTCAATCATGAAACAGTTCAACCTTCTCCTATCTGCCCTCACTATTCTTTGTTTACTCTCAACCCAAGCCCAATCTCAGGAGCGCGAACGGGTGCGTGACCTTGGAATCTATCCCGGAATTCTCCCGACCGGCCAGTGGAATGCCATCACCGATGTAGAGGGCGTGATGGTGGGGCATCAAACATTGATTGAAGGCGAGAACATTCGAACCGGAGTAACGGGCATCCTTCCTCATTCGGGAAACCTCTACAGAGAACGGGTTCCCGCCGCCGTTTATGTTGGAAATGGTTTTGGAAAAGCACTTGGATTCACTCAGGTTCAGGAGCTCGGTGAAATGGAAACGCCCATCGCACTCACCAATACCCTCAGCATCTTTAACGCCGCGCACGGGGTGGCCGACTATGTCTTGAATCTGCCCGGAAATGAAAATGTAGGGTCGGTCAATCCGGTAGTGGGTGAAACCAACGACGGTTGGTTGAATGATATTCGGGCACGGGTTGTGGATACCGAAGATGTTCATAAGGCGATCGAGTCTGCAGAATCTGGCCCGGTTTCCGAAGGGAATGTAGGAGCAGGAACCGGAACCCGAGCGCTCGGTTTTAAAGGTGGCATTGGAACTTCATCCCGCCGGCTGCCCGAAAATCGCGGCGGCTACACGGTGGGCGTTCTGGTGCAGTCCAACTTTGGTGGAATTTTAACCGTGAACGGAGCACCGGTCGGTGAGGAGCTGGGGAATCACTATCTAGCCACCGGTCAGACCTCTCCAAGTAGTCAGACGGGAGTACTGGCAAAAAGTCTGACGGATCAAACAGACGGCTACGATTTTGACGTGGACGGCTCCATAATGATCGTCGTTGCAACGGATGCCCCAATCACTTCAAGAAATCTGGAGCGGCTGGCCAAACGAGCGTTCATGGGAATTGCCCGGGTTGGTGGTTTTGCCTCCAACGGAAGCGGCGACTATGTGATCGCTTTTTCCACACATCCCGATGTTCGGAACAACCTGGATGATTCAGGCCAAACGCGACAAATTACAGAACTGGATAACAACGCGGTGAGCCCTCTTTTTCTGGCCGCCTTGGAAGCAACCGAAGAGGCGATCTTAAATTCCCTCTTTATGGCCGAAACGATGGAAGGACAAGACGGACGTACTCAGGAAGCTCTTCCGATTGATGAAGTGATGGAGATCCTGGAGAAGTACGCGGCTGATCAGTAACTGTTTTAATACGATATTGCGATAAATAAAACTGTAAAAAATCTTGCTCTGAAATGCCTGAAAAAAAAGTCCATCTGGTTCTGGGAAGCGGCGGTGCCCGGGGAATTGCCCATATTGCAGTGATTGAAGAACTGGAAAAAGCCGGGTACGAGATTATTGAAGTGATCGGTTGTTCGATGGGCGCGGTGGTTGGTGGCATTTACGCAGCCGGGCATCTACCGGAGTATAAAAAGTGGATATTAGGCCTATCTAAACGAAATGTTTTTGATCTGCTGGATTTTACCTTTGCAAAGCAGGGATTTGTTAAAGGAGAAAAGCTTTTTGCCAAGCATGTGCAAGTGACGGGCGAAGAAAAAATTGAGGACTTCTCTATTCCATTTACTGCTGTAGCTACCGATATGCGCGACCATAGTGAAGTGCACTTTAAAAAGGGAGATCTATATAAAGCGTTACGAGCATCGGTTTCCATGCCCGGGTTTTTTGTCCCTGTTTTTGAAAACGGGCAGGTCTTAGTAGATGGCGGCGTATTGAATCCGCTCCCCATTAATTTAGTTGAGAAAAAAGAAGGTGCTGAGATCATTGCTGTAAATTTAAACGGTAAAATGGATCCCAAATACGATAGGCCCTCTGAGCCGGATAGGCTGGAAGAAATGCAAAAATGGTTCGATAAAATTCTTCCAGATTCAATGAAAACGAATCGCAAAACCAAAGCAAAATCAGAATTACCCGCTGATGAAGATTCCTTTTCATTAATCGAACTCATGGACAGCTCTTTCAGCTTTACCCAAGACCGACTTACAGAACTCATTATTGAATTACATAAACCCAACCACGTTATTGAAATTCCCCGAAATGCCTGCGGCGTTTTTGATTTTGATCAGGGAAAACGGGTATATGAAATCGGAGTGGAAGCCTGCAAAAGCGTTATTAAGCAAAAGGATAAAATCGATTAATAAATGTCTGCTATGAACCCGACAATTAAAGTTCGCAAAGCCACACCCAAAGATGCTGAATCAATTATTCAGTTCAATATTGCCATGGCGATGGAGACGGAAAACAAAACATTGAAAAGAGAGGAAATTGAGCCTGGTGTACACGGGTTGTTTGATAAACCTGAACATGGGTTTTACATGGTGGCAGAGTCGGAGGAAAAGGTTGTCGGGTCGCTGATGATTACCTTTGAATGGAGCGACTGGCGCAACGGCCTCTTCTGGTGGATCCAGAGCGTGTATGTCATACCGGAGTTTCGCCGGAAAGGTGTATACCGGACGATGTACCTGACCATCAAAACCATGGCCAAAGAAAAATCGGACGTCTGCGGATTCCGGCTTTATGTGGAGAGAGAGAACATCAACGCCCAGAAAACCTATGCTTCACTGGGCATGGACGAAACGCACTACAAGATGTTTGAGGAGATCAAGTAAGTTGAAGCCTGACGTGTCGTTTTTTATCTGTTACCGGACATCGGTCAAGCATTCTGTAGGGATATTGATAATTCACTAAGGGTGACCCTTTCCGAAGTTTTACGTATGTTCAATCAAAAATTTACATGGCACACGGCACACATAATGCGGTAGAAGATCCGCGGAATGAAAATGTACTTATTTACATCAACGGAGAGCTATTTCCCCGTAAAGAAGCAAAAATTTCTGTATTTGACAGCGGATATTTGGTAGGTGATGGTGTATGGGAAGGGCTTCGCCTGCACAACGGGGCGCTGGTGTTTTTGAATGATCATTTCGATCGATTGTACCAGGGAGCTAGAACAATTGGAATGGATTTAGAAATGAATCGTGCCGAAATAACGGCTGCCATCCGTGAGACTTTGCAGGCAAACAATATGAAGGATGGTGTGCACATTCGTATTATGTTTACCCGCGGAATTAAAAAGACACCGTCGCAGGATCCAAGATTGACCATTTCCGGTCCCAATTTGGTTATCATAGCGGAATACAAAAAAGCCGACCCGACCAGCCGAGATAGTGGTGTAAAGTTATTTACCAGTACCATTCGCCGCGGCTCTCCCGATTATCTTGATCCCCGTCTGAATTGCCACAGTAAAATCCATGAAGTACAGGCTTTAATACAAGCTCAGGAAGCCGGAGCCGATGAAGCACTCATGCTCGATGTCAACGGATTTGTGGCAACCTGTAATGCAACCAATTTTTTTATGGTGAAAGACGGGGAAGTCTGGACCTCAACCGGGCAGTATTGTATGAATGGCATCACCCGTAAGAAAGTTATTGAAGTGTGTAAAAAAGCCGAAATTCCTTGTTTTGAGAAGAATTTTTCCCTGTTTGATGTTTACGGAGCTGATGAGGCTTTTGTAACAGGAAGTTTCGGAGGTCTCACACCGGTAACTGAAGTAGATGGACGAGTGATTTCAGAAAATGTGCCCGGAAAAGTAACCCGGGAGTTGCAGGATTTGTATAAACAAGCCATTATGGCATCTGTTGATCAACAACGGGTTTAGTGAAACTCAATAATAATTTTGAATGAAGTCCCGGTATTGATAAATGAGATGAAATAAATTCGGGCCTACATAAAAATTAAACTGAAAGTACATGTCAAAAACGAAAAGAATATGCCTTTGGAGTGGCCCCCGAAATATTTCAACGGCCTTGATGTATTCTTTTGGCCAACGCGAGGACACTACCATTGTAGATGAGCCTCTTTATGCTCACTATTTATCTAAAAC
>NZ_JAWLDW010000002.1:7358-71969 GCF_041686455.1 Rhodohalobacter sp. | reverse complement strand
TGCAGATTTCTGCTGCGCTCTCCATTTTGTTCCACCCTGTACTCCCTGCTAAAATGTCTCAATTGAGAAATCAGCTGGGTGTTCCTAATACACTACGGTGGGACGATGTAACTTCAGTTCTCATTCCGGCCGGTCAGATCGTTGAACAAGGTGAAATTCTGTTTGAGAAAATTGAAGATGAAGCCGTACAGGAACAGATTGGCATTCTGGAAAGTCGTGCTGCGGAATCCGCCGGCACAAGCAGTAAGGAATATGAGCCGCTAAAAGAGACGGCCACGTTTGATGATTTTGTGAAGCTTGATTTCCGCGCCGGAAAAATAACAGATGCCAAAAAGATCAAAAAATCGAAGAAGCTGCTCAACATCACCGTTGATCTCGGTTTTGAAAAGCGCACGATACTCTCCGGAATCGCAGAATTTTTTAAAGCTGATGAGATTATCGGCCGATCAGTGGTTGTTGTTGCAAATCTCGCCCCAAAAAAGATGATGGGCGTTGAAAGTAACGGCATGATCCTGATGGGTGAAGACACCGAGGGCAAACTCTACTTCGTAGAAACAGATTCAGAACCCGGAAGTCCGGTAATGTAATTTTATGAAAAGAACCAGGTTCGAATCTAAACCGGGCGTAACGTTTACCGATAACGCCACCAATTTTTGTATTTACTGCCCCCATGCCTCAGCGGTGAGCTGCATTCTTTTTGATGCATACGACGCTGAGAATGGCGTTCCACACTCCATGCAGATGAATGCGGATGGTTATTGGCAGGTAGAAATTCAGGGTGATCAATCCGGCAGATGGTATGCTTACGATGCAGAGTTTGTCGATGATGAATCAAAGCCGGACTCCCCTTATATCAACGAATTTTTTGCGGATCCGTACAGTAAGCATGTCACAGTTCGGAATACCTATCGTCAGGACGCACGCAGTTACATTTTTAAAGACGATTTTGATTGGGAAGGAGATTCACACTGTTTCCCTGATGATCCAAGAGATCTTATTATATACGAAGCACATCTTAAAGATTTAACGGCTCACACAAGCAGTAAGGCAAAAGGGAAAGGTTTTTATCAAAAGTTTATCGATCCGAATCAAACCGGAGGAATCAATTACCTGAAACGGCTTGGAGTTAACTGTGTTGAATTTTTACCGCTTCACAAATTTCCACCAACCGAACCTCCATTCGAGCAGACTACTCCTGAGGGTTTTCAAAACAGCTGGAATCCATATTCTTCCAACTACTGGGGATATATGACTTCCTTTTTCTTTGCCCCGGAAAGCTCATTTGCATCTGATTATTCTAATCGATTTTCAGGTAAAACAACCGCAGCTGTAACCGAGCTCAAAGAGATGGTTAAGCATCTCCACAAGGAAAAAATAACGGTTATCATGGATGTTGTTTTCAACCACACATCCCTGTTTGATGTTAATCCACTTACACATCTTTGTCCCGACGAATATTTAAGATCTGATGAAAAAGGTGCGCTTCTAAACAGAAGCGGTACAGGTAATGAATTCCGTTCTGAAAATCCTGTAGCTCGCCAGTTAATTGTAGACTCCATACTCTACTGGATTGAGGAGTATCATATCGACGGATTTCGATTTGATCTTGCCGCACTACTGGACAGAAAGTCGTGGGACGTAATCCGAAATAAGGTTCATGAAAAATATCCAAAGGCGGTCCTTATTGCCGAACCCTGGGGCGGTTATTACTCCCCTCACGACTTCTCAAACCACGACTGGGCTTCCTGGAATGATCGTATACGGAACAGTATCAAAGGATCTGCCCCAATTCATGACAAAGGTTTTATCTTCTCGGAGTGGCAGCATGAAACCCGGCGGGAACGACTCGAAAATATTTTTAAAGGAACATTAAATCATGGAGAAGGTGGTTTGTATAACACCTCCGCCCACAGTGTAAATTACCTTGAGAGTCATGACGGATATACACTGGGTGATTTTATTCGAATCAGCCTGAAGCCGGAACTGCAAGATGAAAAGATTGACAACAGGGAAGAACACGTTAAACTCAATCCATCTGAGTTAAAGGTTGCCAAATTAGCCGCGCTTTCACTTTTTACAGCTCAGGGTATTACCATGATCCATACGGGGCAAGAGTTTGCAAGATCTAAGATTATTGCAAAAACCCCGTACCCTGATGATGACGTTGGGAAAATGGACCACAATAGCTATCAAAAAGACAACGAAACGAACTGGATAAATTTTGATGACATTCAGTATAATTTATCCCTTTTCGATTATTACCGTGGCTTGATTCAGGTGCGAAAGCATTCTCCTGCCTTAAGGATGTGCGAACCACACGAAATCAGCTTCGAACATTACGGAAATCCGCTGGTTATCACTTTTTACATAAGCGGTTATGAAAGCGGAGATTTAAATGATTATTATGTGCTCCTTAACGCCTCAGGCAATGAGGAAGCTAACTGCAAACTACCTGAAGGCACTTGGGAAGTTATTGCAAATAAAGATATTGTATCACTTCAGTCTATTGATATAGCTCGTGGAACAGTAAAAATTGAACCTCAAAGCGGAATGTTGTTAAGAAAGTTGCGACATTGATCTTCAGCGAATATTTTAGTGCGTCTCTATTAATCTAAATCTATCTCACTTTGGCTACAACTCCTACCGAGAACCGTGGTACCTGGAACACAAAATTTGGTTTTATCCTCGCAGCAGCCGGATCGGCCGTTGGACTGGGGAATATCTGGCGATTCCCAACCGAAGCCGCATCAAATGGCGGTGCCGCTTTTCTCATCATCTATATTATATGCGTTACCCTGATTGGGCTTCCCGTTATGATTGCAGAGCTTTCTATAGGACGCAGTACTCAGAAAAATCCTGTTGGCGCATTTAAAGCCCTGAGTACAAATAAATTCTTCCCCCTCGTCGGTTTCTGGGGTGTTTTGTGCGGTGTGATGATCCTGAGTTTTTACACCATTATCGCAGGGTGGACATTTAGTCACGTTTTTGTTGAGATATTTACATTTGCAGGCTGGCACTCAGCCGCCGAGCTTTTAGCTGATTCCGAAAACGGCTGGATTAATGCCATCTTTGCCATGTTATTTATGGGATTAACTATCGTGATTATTCGCGGTGGAGTAAGTGAGGGTATTGAAAGAGCTACAAAACTGATGATGCCGCTTTTGGTATTCATCTTAGTCATTATGACTCTCTATGTAGTTTTCCAACCCGGAGCTGCAGAGGGACTTGAAGTCTACTTGAAGCCCGACTTTTCTATGATTACCGGTGAGCTGGTGCTTGCCGCCCTTGGGCAGGCCTTCTTCTCTCTCTCTTTAGGTATGGGTGCCCTTATCACATATGGATCATATTTGAGCAAAAAAGAGAACATTGTAGAAGCTGCCAGTTTTGTAACCCTTGCCGATGTGGGAATCGCGTTTCTGGCCGGCCTGTTGATTATGCCAACTATTTTCCTTGCTCAGGCACAAGGAGTTGAAATTTACGATGAAACCGGAAACTTCCTTGCCGGTCCTGCACTTATCTTCCAGATTTTACCGGAACTGTTTTCCCAAATGGGTGGCTTTTTAGGTTTGACAATCGGAATATCATTCTTTTTTCTGCTCAGTTTAGCAGCGCTTACATCAACGATCTCACTCCTGGAAGTACCAACCTCCTATATAATTGACGAACATGGTGTGAGAAGGAAAAAAGCGGCACTCTATGTTGGATTAACAGTTTTAGCCCTTTCAATCATTATTTCTTTTAATACCGGGCTAATTGGAGACATCGACTATATATTCAGTGTAATAGGCCTGCCGCTTGGCGGACTCTTAATCTGTATTTTTATCGGGTATTTCTGGAAAACAAGAAGCGCCGTGGATGAAATGAAGAATGGATTTAAAGATATTCGTGATTCTTGGTTTACTACGGTTTGGTCTGTATTCATCAAGTTTATATGCCCAATTATCATTGTGATAATTTTGGCTCAGACCATTTTTGGATAATTTGACTGCAAAAATTCGAATTACTTTGTAGCAGTAAGTTGTTATCGAACAGAACCTGCTGTATTTTTGATAACTCAATTAGAACTAAATGAACATATGGGAAAAGTAAGCACATCCGATTTCCGTCCCGGAATGAACATTCTGCTGGACAATCAAATTTACACTATTGTAGATTTTCAACATGTAAAACCCGGAAAAGGCGGTGCATTTGTTCGCACAAAGTTAAAGGGCGTTGAAAACGATAAGAATATTGAGAAAACGTTTAGATCCGGAGAATCTGTGGAATCTATCCGTGTAGAAAAACACCCTTATCAGTTTCTCTATTCCGATGGTGATATGTTTTTCTTCATGCACCAGGAAACCTATGAACAAGTTCCTTTGGAACGTAAACGAGTAGAAAATTCGGAGTTCATCTTCGACGGTCTGGTTTGCACGCTATCTATTGATGTAGACAATGAACAGATTCTTTTTGCTGAACCACCCGACCAGATTGAAGCTGAAGTAGTTCAAACCGACCCCGGAGTACGCGGTGATACGGCTCAGGGTGGCAGCAAACCTGCCACAATATCCGGTGGTGCCGTTGTTCAGGTTCCACTATTCATTAACGAAGGTGAAGTCATTCGCGTAGATACACGAACCGGTGAATATCTAGAAAGAGCTAAAACTAAATAAACAGTTATTATGGACTTAAAACTTGTCAAAAACCTGCTAGACCTTATTTCAGAAACAGAACTTAATGAAGTTTCTATCGAGGAAGGAGACTTTAAAATGAAAGTTAAAAAACAGTCTGATGCTCCGGCTCAATCTGCTCCAATGCAGTTTCAGATGCCTTCGGCTCAACAAGCACCTGCTCAGGCAGCCCAGCCTGCAGCTGCTCCTACAGATTCTTCATCTTCCGAAAAGAAAGAGTCTCAGCCTGAAGGTGAAACCGTTCAATCCCCGATTGTTGGAACATTTTACGAATCCCCATCGCCGGATTCCGACCCGTTTGTTAAAGTTGGTGATACCGTGCAGAAAGGCGATACTCTCTGCATCGTTGAAGCGATGAAAATCATGAACGAAATCGAAGCAGAATTCTCAGGAACTGTTCAAAAAATACTTGTAGAAGACGCACAGCCTGTAGAGTTTAATCAGCCGTTGTTCATTATCAAAAAAGCTTAATTAAACAGTATGTTTAAAAAGATTTTAATAGCGAATCGGGGTGAAATTGCACTTCGTATCATTCGTACCTGCAAAGAAATGGGAATTAAAACCGTTGCGGTATACTCTACTGCAGACCAGAATAGTTTGCATGTAAAGTTCGCGGATGAGGCGGTTTGTATAGGCCCACCTCCGGGACGTGACAGCTACCTTAAAATTCCGAGTATCCTTGCAGCTGCTGAGATTACCAATGCGGAAGCTATTCATCCCGGTTATGGATTTTTAGCTGAAAATGCTGAGTTCAGCCGAATTTGTGAAGAACACAACATCAAATTTATTGGCCCTTCTCCCCATATGATCGAAAATATGGGTGACAAGGCTACAGCCAAGGCCACAATGATAAAAAATAATGTCCCTGTGGTGCCGGGTTCGGATGGAATTGTTTCATCAATTAACGAAGGAAAAATTATTGCAAAGGAAATTGGCTATCCTGTAATTATTAAAGCCAGTGCAGGAGGTGGCGGCCGGGGAATGCGGGTTGTTGAAAGTGAAGACAAATTTGAAAACGCCTTTAAGACCTGTCAGAACGAAGCCGGATCTGCCTTTGATAACCCCGCTGTTTACATCGAAAAATTTGTTGTGAATCCTCGCCATATCGAAATTCAGATCATGGGAGATCAGCATGGTAATGTGAAGCATTTAGGTGAACGTGAATGTTCACTGCAGCGTCGCCATCAGAAAATTCTTGAAGAAGCCCCTTCTCCGGTCATGACTCCGGAAGTTCGTGAAAAAATGGGACAAGCCGCGGTAAACGCAGGTAAAGCTATTGATTACGAAGGTGCGGGAACGGTAGAATTTATCGTTGATAAAGATCTGAACTTCTATTTCATGGAGATGAATACCCGAATTCAGGTTGAACATCCGGTTACAGAAGAGATTACATGGTGCGACATTGTAGAGGAGCAAATTCGAGTGGCTGCCGGTGAAAAAATTGACATGTCTCCACTGAAAATGCGCGGACACGCCATCGAATGCCGAATCAACGCAGAAGATCCGGAGTTTAATTTCCGTCCCACTGCCGGTGAAATCACCTCTTTCAACATTCCGGGCGGACATAGCGTGCGAGTTGATACTCATGCTTACGCAGGCTACAGAATTCCACCGCATTACGACTCAATGATTGCAAAATTGATTGTTAGTGCGCCTACAAGAAAAGAAGCTATTATGCGTATGAAACGCGCACTTCAGGAATTTATCGTGGAAGGTGTAAAAACAACCATACCCTATCATCTGCAGCTTATGGACGACGAAAATTTCCAAAAAGGTGATTTTAATACACAGTATTTAGAGCAGCACTTCAAATTTAAACCGGAACAAAAATAATCATTTACTTTTATGAACATTCCTGATGACCTAAAATACACGAAAGAGCACGAATGGATTCGCGATAACGGTGATGGTACCGTAGCAATTGGAATCACTGATTTTGCTCAAGGTGAACTGGGAGATATTGTCTTTGTTGAACTCGAACCTGAAGGATCAGAATTCGATCAAGACGAAGTTTTAGGCACGGTAGAAGCTGTAAAAACTGTTTCTGAACTTTTCTCACCTGTTTCCGGCGAAGTAACCGAGATCAACGAAGACCTTGAAGATGATCCCGAGTTGGTTAACAACGATCCGTACGGAAATGGCTGGATGGTTAAAATGAAACTCTCTGACGCGTCTGAACTCGACAGCCTTCTGTCTCCTAAAGATTACGAACAATTGATTGATTAAATAATTTTCAACAACTCTATATAATGCATACTCATCACGATGAGTGGATTCTCATCTTAGACTTTGGCTCACAATACACACAGCTCATTGCCAGAAGGCTCAGAGAACTCAATGTTTATTGCGAAATACATCCCTATAACTCTCCAAAATCAGAATTTGAGAATCATCCGCCTAAAGGTTTAATCCTTTCCGGTGGACCAAAAAGCGTGTATGATGAGGATGCTCCGGTTTTGAATCTGGAGTACTTCAAATTTGATGTTCCAGTTTTGGGAATTTGTTATGGACTTCAGTCCCTGGCTCACATTATTAAGCCCGGTAGTGTAGAAAAAGCTCACAAACGCGAATTTGGACGTGCAGAACTTTTAATCAATGATCACTCCAATATTTTTAAAGGAATTGATGACGGTTCAATTGTATGGATGAGTCACGGGGATCACATTAAAAAACTTCCCTCCCCCTACGAAGTTATTGCGCACACAAAAAATGCACCGGTTGCTGCCGTAAAACACAGTGATAAACCGATTTTTGGCGTTCAGTTTCATCCTGAGGTAGTCCACACGGAAGACGGTGCTAAAATGCTGGAGAACTTTGTCATCAACATTGCAGGGTGCTCCGGAGACTGGACGGCCGCTTCTTTTATTGAAACTGAAATTGAAGCAATAAGAGAAAAAGTTGGGAATGACAAAGTGATATGCGGCCTCTCAGGCGGGGTTGATTCTACCGTAGTTGCAACACTTTTGCATAAAGCTATCGGAGATCAGCTGCTCTGTATTTTTGTGGATAACGGTCTTTTGCGAAAAAATGAATTCGAAACGGTTCTGCAAACGTATAAAGATAACCTGCATCTTCCTGTTAAAGGAATTGATGCATCAGAACTTTTCCTGGATAAGCTGGAAGGAGTATCCGATCCTGAGGAAAAAAGAAAAATTATAGGAAATACGTTTATTGAGGTATTCGATAAAGCCATCGAAGATGAATCTGAGTACAAATATTTAGCTCAGGGCACCCTCTATCCTGATGTTATTGAAAGTGTCTCTTTCAAAGGCCCTTCTGCAACCATTAAGTCTCATCACAATGTTGGCGGATTACCCGAAAAGATGAATCTTGAACTTATCGAACCGGTCAGAGAACTTTTTAAGGATGAAGTTCGCAACGTTGGGCGTGAGCTGGAAATTCCTGAGAACTTACTCGGTCGTCACCCCTTTCCAGGTCCGGGAATGGGAATTCGCGTACTGGGTAAAATAAGCAGAGACAAACTAAGACTTTTACGCGACGCCGACGACATTTTCATTCAGTCACTCAGAGATCACAATCTGTACGATGACGTTTGGCAAGCACTTGCGGTACTCCTGCCCGTACAGTCTGTTGGGGTAATGGGGGATGAAAGAACATATGAATTTACGGTGGCACTACGTGCTGTTACAAGTCTGGACGGCATGACTGCCGACTGGGTACATCTTCCTTACAAATTTCTTGCAATGGTCAGTAACAGGATTATCAATGAAGTGCCCGGTGTAAATCGAGTGGTTTATGATATTAGTTCTAAACCGCCGGCAACCATTGAGTGGGAATAGAGAGGAACATTTTTATATCAAATCTCTTTATTTCAGTGACTTTAATTTGTACGACTATCAACCGATATGAAAAAATATTTAGTTTTACTCATCACTCTTCTTTTTTTAACTGAATATGCATCTGCTCAATCATTTCAGGATGGAGTTCAGCTCTATGAAAATGAACAGTATGAAGAGGCAATTGATATATTACGGGATGTAAACTCTGATGAGGCCTTACTGTTTATTGGTAAAAGCTATCTGGCTCTTGGCAACTATCCCCTAACCCGAAACTACCTGAATCAGCTGCAAAACAGTGAGAGAACAAGTATTCAACAAGAGGCTGAATACACAAAGGCAGTTCTCTATTTCAGAACTAAAGATTATTCATCGAGTCTTAATACACTTAGTAATCTTATAGAAAGCAATAACAGATCCGGTATTCAAATCGATGCAAGACGGCTTTATAATCAGATTATTCGATATCTGGATACCAGTGAACAATTTGAAGTTTTACAAAATGCCGATAGCCGTTCACTTCGAATGGACATTGCCCGGCAATCCAAAAGACAAATGGATGAGCCACTCTTTCGCTCTGTAGTAAACGAGCTTTTACGGCTTGAACCGGACACATCACTGCACGACCAAATTTTAGAAACACTTGACCTCAATCAAGTCAGCCAAAGCACAACATTCAGTTATCCAACAGCTCCGGAAGGTACCGTTTACCATATAGGAGTTGTATTACCAACGTTTGACGAGGAAGATCCCGATTTTACCATACCCAGAAACCTGTATTATGGGTTTATGCTTGCAGCTGAGGAGTTCAACAGCCGGAATCCGGACAAGAAAGTGCAGCTTATTTTTAAAAACTCTGCAGAAAGCCCTGATACAACCGCAATGGTTATTACAGAGCTTGCCTGGGGTCACCATGCCGACGCCGTGATTGGGCCTCTATTTTCAGATACAGCTCAACGAATGGCTGAACTGGCTGAGGAGTACCAAGTTCCAATGCTTGCGCCTCTGGCCAACTCCGACGAGCTGAATCTTGATTATAACTATACATTCCAGTTCAATCCAACTTTCGAAGTTCACGGGAAAAATATGGCCCAATACGCTGTTCAGGAACTGGGACTAGACACACTAGCCGTTATCACAGAAGTAAATTCGCTGGGTCGTGAATCGGCCCTTGCTTTTCGCAAAGAGGCTGAACGGCTTGGAGCATTTGTCTCCTATTATATTGAAGATGATTTTGCATCCAAAGGCTACGATTTGAGTGAATACACAGAAGTATTTACACCTGATGAAGCATTGATTGATTCCCTCGGGTATACCCCCACACAGGCTATCTACGCTCCTTTTACGGGTCAGGCATCAACCACCATGGCAAGTCTGCTGATGAACGATCTGGAGGCAATGAGAAGCCGACAGGTTATATTAGGATCAGAAGAGTGGCAAAACGTGGATCTGTCTGCCTATCAACGCAGAACATTCGAAATTTTTCATACTCAGGCAAGCGGGACTGCAGCCGACTCTACTACTGTGGCTTATTTTGAGGAGGATTTCTCAACCCGGTTCAGTACCTCACCGGATCGTTTTGCTCGGATGGGCTACGATACAGCTACATTTCTGTTTCAGAGTTTAGAAACTGCCGGAAATCCTTCATATCTAGGGCGTGTTCTGAGAAACAAGGAAATTTACAACGGTCTGGCACTTCAAATTCACTTTGATGGTCGTAGAATAAACCAGAAAGTATACGTAAAACCATTGACTACCCCGGCTCAGGCAAGGCTTGAGGATGAGCCGAACCCGGAAGATTAAGTTTTATGAAATAAGCTACTCTTGATTTTCCGATTCTAGTCGTTCTCTTTGATCGCGCAGTCTGTACTGCTCCCGGATCCATCTTCTCCACTCGGCACTCGCTTGTATGTGCTCTTCAAATGTTCGCGAAAAACGGTGCGAACCGTCAGGCGCAGCGACCATAAATATATAGTCGTGATTATCAGGATTCAGAACAGCCCTGATTGAGGCCTCATCCGGATTTGTGATTGGACCCGGTGGCAAGCCTGTATGAATGTATGTGTTATATGGGTGATCAAGCCTGTAATCTTCAAATAGCAGCCTCCGGCGTTCACCCAATGCATATATTACGGTAGGATCAGCCTGAAGCAGCATGTTTCTATTTAATCGATTTAAATAGAGCCCGGCAATTCTGGATTTTTCTTCAGCATCTTTCGCTTCCATTTCAACTATTGATGCAAGTGTAATAATCTCGCTAAGTGAGTAGGGACTCTCCGAAATTTCGTCTCTGTAGCGATCTGCAATCATTCTGTTAAATTCGTTGTAAACCCTTTGTACAGCACTTTCTGGAGATGAAGTCCAATATATTTGATAGGTATTGGGTAACATTCTGGAAAACAACTCCTCCCCAGTAAGATTTAGCTCCTGTGCCATATCAGAGCTGTCTGAAAAGATTTTGGAGAACTCTTCAGGATCCGCTTCCAGTTGATTGCCAAGAGTAAGAGCAATCCGTTCCGGGTCACTTCCTGATAGAATGATAACGGAAGCAGGGCTTTGTATACCCCTGGCCATGTTTGATAAAAACTCATCATAAGAGTGTGAACCATCAACAATATATAAACCTGGCCTGAAGTTTTTCCAACCCAAAACTCTTCCTGCCCATCGCAGTTCGTTGCTATCCACATTTACTCCAAGACTGTCCATTTTTTCAGATAACGAATCAAGCCCGGTTTGATCGTGCAAATATATCTCTATAGGTATATCTGATTGGATAGCTGACGGATTATGAAGGCGGTAGTTGCGCCAACCTCCTAGAATTACGGTAACTGCTGTCAGGAGTATGAACAGCGCGATAAGCTCTTTTTTATTGAAAGGATTCATTTACTGTAATCGTTGTGACCATCATAGCTTAAAACGAGATAAATATAAGATTTATTTAAATGAATCTCTGTTTCAGTAAAACAAAGCATCAGAAAAGAGAATATATACTCAATTAACACAATTTAACAGGCAATCTGTATTGAGTATGCCATTGGGTGGCAACATTTTCAATAGATCTTCGTATATTTAAAGTGATATTTGGTTCTGAAAGGAATCAAATGCCCTAAAGAACAGCCTCAGGTTTTGGTCGACCTGGGGCTCTTTTTATTTTAGGACGGCAGAGTATTTAAAATGTTGGGTTGAACCGTATCCAAAGTGCAGGCTCGGTGTCGAATTCTTTCAGTGGCCATGCTATCTCAAACCTGAAAGCGCCAGTTCCAAGACCAAATCCGGCATCATGGTGTAAATCTGAGAATTTGAAGGATGAGAAGCCTGAAGTTGCATTTTCATCCGGACCATTCAATAATTCCGGGTCGCTTACGAATTCGGGATCCTTCGTCCAGCCGGAATCTAAAAATAACAGGATATGCATGTTGTAATCTCTCATCCAGACCCCGGGCCGGTTTGAAGATCTTCCAAACTGAATTTCCAGATTACTAAGCAGCATGTTATCTCCCCGGAAATATTTATATGGTGATCCTCTGAGAGTTCCGATACCTCCAAGATAAAACTGTTTGAAATCCGGTGCATCCCCGGATATACCTCCGGCTTTAATTCTCCATCTTAGTACAGAACCCGGTTCAAAATTGTAAAAGAATTTTAGTTGAGACCAATACTTGTTGTAGCGATAATTTTCATCACTTGAAGAGTTGTCAGCCAATTCGGCACCCACAGATGCTGCAAATGTAAACCGATCAGCCAGCAATACATTTTTTGGATTGAATGAAAAAGAGAAACTGTAGCGGTCAAGATCTATTTCATCAGAAAAACGGTCAACCGGTGGATTCAAACGGTAAGGGCTTGCTTTCCCAAACAGTGAGTAGGTCGTATTTCTTTCCAGAGATCGAAATGTGTCACGATTATAAGAGAAAGCCGCTTCATACCACCTTTGTGTACGATATACGGTGTAGAGCCCAAATCCTTCCATCTCGTGATAGTCCAGAAAATCATAGGAAGCAAAAAATGAGGTCAGTGAATTTTCAATCAGACCTGTTCTATGATAGTCTTCTGTAGAAGTAGCATGATGAAATTCACCGCCAACCATTAATCTTTTATTTATACCAATCAGCTTTTCAACGCCAAGTGCGTACTCCCACTCTTTTGAAGCCGTTCCATAACCAATAAATCCATGCGGACGGATCTGCTCAATATTTAAAAAACTGGATGACCTGTACCACTGCATTCTCTCTTTTCTGATGCCGAGAAAAAGTCCGTTTACCCGGTTGAAATGAATCATTGGTAAATTTGGATATTGACTATACAGTTCGTTGCTGTAATATGGTCCCGCTTCAATATCACCGCCTAAATCCAGCCCGGAGTAAGACAGTCTTCGCACCGCACGCTGTGCCTCCTCGGCTCCGGAAGTATCTGATTCTCCTTCCATTTTAGCCTGATCCGAGCCAAACAGTTCTTCAAGTGATTTGCTGAAAATTGGATCTCGCTTAAAAGGATCCTCCCCTGTTTGCTGGCCAAAGCCAATTACAGGCGTTAAAAGTGAAAGAGCTATTATTATGAAAATTGATCGTCCCATATCTTCGATTACGTTTAAAATATGCTGAAGTTTCAGTTTTCAGGAATTTTTAAAACCATGAGTGTAATGTCATCCTCAGGATCCTTTCCGCCCGACCAGGTTTCAGCCAAATGATTTATTTGTTGAATAATATCTGCCGCACTATATTCAACTGAGTTAAGGAGCACCTGCTCAATTTTTTCTACACCTAAAATATCTCTGTCCTGATTAAAAAGCTCCATCAATCCATCACTCATTAACATCAGTACGTCTCCCTGTTCCATTTGCAACTCCTTTGTCTGGTAGGGATAGTTGACATTTCCTCCCAAAGGTAATCCCTTCAAAAGTATTTGCTCTACACTATTACTCTTTTTTGAATAGTAAAGTGCCGGTGGCATACCGGCTATCGTAATCTCTACTTTACTGCCCTGACATTTCGCAAGAATAAACCCCATGTACATCAAGTGCATATTCAGGTTTCTCAATCCGGAGGAGATTCTCTTTAACATTGTACACAAATCTACCTCGTGCACCAGAGTGTGAAAATAACTTTTAGCAGCGGCCACCATTATTCCTGCTTTTAAGCCATGCCCCGTTGCGTCTCCTAAAGCCAATACAATAGTACCGTCCTGTTCTGTACTATAATCGTAATAATCTCCCCCTACTTCGGTTGCAGTATCCATGTAAACAGCTAAATCATAATCATTTATAGACGGCATTTTTTTAGGAAGCATGGATAGCTGAAGTGCACGAGCCTCTTCCAATTCAGCAGTTTTCCGCCTGTTTTCTGCCTCCAGCAATCTTGTTTCAATTTCTCGCTCTTTGCCAATTCGTTCTTGTTCTAACGCACGTTCAGAAAGATCCTGAACTTCCGTCAGCTTTTGTTGCAAGTTTCTTCGAGTGACTGCAAAGTCTCTCGACAGGAATATGGACATGGATAAAATCAATAATCCGGAGCCGGCCATGTTTATAATCCTCACATCACCGTTCAGAAATTGAAAGTTGATCAATATACTTGTGATTAAGCCAAGCACGAAAAAGAGCATTCCGGCCCCGATAATCCATGCTCCTTCTTTCCTTGATCTGTACATCAGATAAAGAGTTCGCAAAAGTTCGGCTACAAATATTAGAATGATAAGCTCCCTTAGCCAGATCAGGTCGGTTGAATAGAAGTAGATAAATATTGCTGAAATTAATCCGACTATGAGAACAAGATTAGCATAGATGGTTTTCTGTTTTTCGTTTATGCTGTACATCAGCCTTACTGCAAATACCAAAACAATAATTTCAAAGAAAAGGGCGAATTTTAACAAAGATATCGTTGCAATGGTATAGCTTGCAAGCTCAAGCCTGTAGATGAGATAAGTTATAAGCAATAAACAGCCTGCAAACAGTGAAAAGTAGAGATTGCGTTTTTCTCTGGGGTAGAAAATAAAAAGCAGCAGATGAATGACCGCAAAAGTGAGGAGAACACCCGCATAAAACATACTGATCCCTGTCCAGCGGCTAATAAAAGATAAAACCTCCTCCTGATGCGATTTCCAATCTGCAAGCAGGAAACGAAAACCGCTATTTCCAAAGATTTGGGTCGATTCAACTTCGTTAGGGTTAATAAAGCGTACCGCGAGCGTTTGAACAGTGGTGTCAGGGAAAACAATAACAGGCATTTCATTACCGCTATGAGGCTCAACACGGTTCGGATTTGTGGAAAACCGGCCAAGTTCATAAACCTTTTCTCCATTCAGATAAATTTCTGAAGCCCCAAGATGTCTGTCAATAACAAGAGCAAGTGGCTTGCCGGCTAATTCCCGACTTACCTTTAACTTTTTTCGAAACCAGCCAATCCCTTCCCAATCAACAAAAGAGAGGTCAGCGACTGTTAAATTTGTGCTGATCACGTTCCAGTCACTGTCTTCAAAATCTGGCTTTGACCACTCCGGATTGTCTCCTGACATAAACTTCCATCGATCGCTGATGTAGATTAACCTATCGCCGCCTGTCATGCTGTCTAAGGAGAGTTCTTCAACATCTAGATCATCAAACTGAAAAAATGTCTCCTGACCTGCTGCAGTTTGAACAGTAAAACTGAACCACAGCAAACCAATGATCAAATATTTTATTTTTATCCTCTCCACCCTACTACTCTTGAGTTTCACGAACCCGAATGGAACCGGCAACGGTTTTCAGATTGACCGGTATTCCGCCTTCTCGAATTTGAACAGTTGCATTGCGAAAACCGACATCTTTTGTGATTTTCTCGCCTGTCAACTCATCAAAATTGAAACTGAGGCCTCTTGCATCAATTTCATATCCGGCTAATTTCGGTAGTTGCAGATCAATATTTCCGGTGCTGGTTTCCAGATACACGCCAACAGAAACCTCATTAAATTCGGAGTGAATATTTCCACTTGTAGTAGCAGCAACCAATGTACCGGACAGGGCTGTAGTTGTTATATTTCCGGTTGTTGTACGAAGCCTGACCTCACCTCTGTTTTGATCTGTCATAACATCTCCGCTCACGGTTTTGGCAAAAATATTTCCACTCAGATTTTCCAGCCTAATATCTCCGGCCGTTGAAATCACACGCACCTCACCCGTCAAATTTTTTATTTCTAAGTTTCCCGCATGATTTTGGATGTAGTGCTGCCCCTCAACTCCATCAGCATTAATTTCCCCACTAATCGTTCTAAGATTCAGTGAGGCCCTCGAAGGTACTTGAACGATGAATGTAAATTTCACATCCCCTGAAGAGTATTGCCTGCTGCCCGAGCGCCGATCCTCTACTGAAGCGATAACTGAGTTCCCCTGTTTTTGAATAATAATTCTAAAATTATCCAGATTTCGGGTGCCCGACCACAGAGAAAACTCTCTCTTAACAAATAGATCGACTTGAACTCCTTCAATTCCCGGATTTTGAACAACTTCGATATCACCGGAAATTGTATTGATATTAATTGTGGGGTTGCTGTCTACCCTGAAAAACTCAGATCGATAAGGGTCGCTTTGCAGAGAAGACTCTTTGTCTAGGTGAGCCACAGACATTACGGTCTGGGCATGCCCGTTTACATAAATAGTTGACATTGCTATAAGAAAGACAAGGAGCAATCGACAATCTGTGGATGAAATGAGGTTTTTGATCTTCATTTTACACTCTTAACTGTTAATACCTGAGCTTCTCTACGGAAAGTTCTCACAGTGGTTTCAGCTAAAACAATGTTTTAAAAATATTGATCATAAATTGAATATGATCAGCCAGATCTTTTTCAATTAATTCTGCACCCTTTTTTATATCCTCTCTTGGTACATTTTCCGCAAACTTCTTGTCTTTTAGTTTCTTGCGAACAGATTTTATCTTCATGTCAGAGAATCCGTTTGGCCGCATTAAAGAAACCGCGTTCATGAATCCTGATAGTTCATCACACGCAAATAGATAGCGCTCTATTTCTGTTTCAGGTTCTTTTCCGGTTCTTTCCGGTGCATGAGCTTTTATTGCAGAAATCACATCATCAGGATAACCGGCTTCAGGTAAAATCTCCTTCACTGCTTTATTTGGGTGTTCTTCGGGATATTTCTCCCAATCCAAGTCATGCAAGAGCCCGGCTGTCCACCATTTGTCAACCTCATCTTCCGGTTTGTTCAAATGTTCTGCATACCCTTCCATTGCAATAGCCACCATGTTTGAATGATGGCGTAAATTATCGTTTTCAATAAATTCTTCCAGTAGCTCTTGTGATTTTTCTCTTGATGGCATCATAAACCCAGTTCTCCTTTTACTTCCAGTGCAATTTTTCGATTGTACTCAAATGCAAAGTTTTTATAGTTAATCATATCTACAATGGTACCTATAAAGCAGAGTCCTGCTGTTAGAAAGTATAATATTCCCATTCCGATGTGGCCGATAAAAAATCGATGAATTCCAGCAACTCCAAAGAATCCGATCAAAGCAAGTACAAGCAGTAACATTGGATCCTTACGACGTGCCTCATAGACCCTTACGAAGGTCTCAATTTTGTCCTCAGGTATATCATTAAGCAGCCTGTTTATATACTGCATTTCATCGCCTTCCAATTCAGGCATGTGTTCAAATACTTTCATGAGTCTATTTTTTCTTTATTGATATTTAAGTTCCGGTGGAAAATGGAAATTATGCGTCCTGTAATAATTAGAATGGCAGCAATACCTGCCGGATGAGAATAAAAAGAGGCCTTTAAGTCTCCACTAAAGGCATGAGAAACAGACCTTCCCAGCCCTTCTCCCGGGCAGTACGAAAATCCGAGTCTTTCAATTGGGCAAAGTGTCTGAGCTTGACTCAGGGGATCCATCAAAGCCAGCAAGATGAGACCTGTTGCAAGTGCCAACCACTCAAAATGTAAAAAAAATTGTTTTTTGAACGATCTGAAAAGATACATACTTATTTTATTGATACGTTATTCGCTGTCAATTGTTTAAGCTTACATATTTAAAAGTTCACATGAAAACCATATATCGCTACGTAATTCTATCTTTTTTGTTACCCATTCCATATTTATTTGGTTTAAATACTTCCTTAAATGCACAACAGGTTCCGGATTCTCTGCAGGTTGATTTGGATGAAATCATCGTAGAGTCAACCTATTCAAATATTTCGATTGGTCGTGCCCCACTTTCTGTAAGCTATAAGCTTAGAAATCCACACGAAATTGCATCAAGACCGGCAGCTACAATGGACGAACTCACTTTTGAACTGCCCGGACTGTTTATCAGCAACCGTGAAAATTATGCTTTAGGTGAAAGGTTAACGATTCGCGGGCTTGGCTGGCGCTCTCAATTTGGAGTGCGTGGAATACAGGTAATCTTGGATGACATTCCGTTAACCGTGGCCGATGGTCAAACCATCATGAGTATGATTGATCCGGCTATGGTGAACAGAATTGAACTGCTAAGAGGCCCCTCAGCCACTTTTTGGGGGAACTCCAGCGGGGGTGTTCTTCATCTTTCTACAAAACCTCGAGTGGACGCCCCGACAGTTCAGTATAGAGGTTACGGTGGTTCATATAATACCATCAAACAAGAGTTGCGGCTGAATACCACAGTCGGCAATGCCCGTGTATATGGTTACGGAACGTACTTTGAAACCGATGGTTTTCGTGATCATAGTGCTGCAAGACTATTTCGTGCCGGATTGAACTATGAGCGACAAGTGGGGATAAGAAGCAGAATGATTGTAAGAACGGCATTTACTTCCATGCCAAAAGCTCAACACCCTGGCTCATTAACCCGTGAAGATGCTGCTGATAATCCAACTGCAGCAACGCCAAGTTTTGTAAACAGTTATGCGGGTAAGACATTTGACCAGGGAATGGTTTCGGCTTCATTCATCCAGGAGCAAACAAAAGGGATATGGGACATTACAGCTCATACCGTTTACAGAGATGTAGACAATCCACTTCCTTTTGGATACATCGGAGTAGATCGCGTTGCGGGAGGTACACGTACAACATATCAATTTACAACTCTCCCGTTTGATCTCAACATTGGAGCCGAAATAAAATTTCAGCAGGATGACAGGCTGGAAACTGATAACATAAATGGAAATAGAGGAGACAATATTGATGTTCAGCAAACAGAGACCGTCTCCAATGGTGCGATTTTTAGTCAAGTGTCTATTCCACTATCAAACAGATTGACGGCCAGTACGGGTTTGAGAGCTGATTGGTTAAATTTTGAAACAGATGATGAAATCGGAGTAGAACAAGAAGGTTCCAGAACATTCTTTTCCTTAAATCCCAGTGCCGGTCTCTCCTACCGTTTTGATAATGCAAGATGGTTCGTCAATTTCAGCACCAGCTTCGAATCGCCAACCACTACGGAACTTGTTAACAGGCCCGAAGGAGGAAACGGATTTAATCAAAATGTAGATCCCGAAAGAACGATTGGGCTTGAAACAGGAATTCAAGGTAACGCAGATCGAGTAGACTATGAATTAACCCTGTTCGCAATGCAGGTGGAAGATCTGTTGTTCCCTTTCCAAACAGAACAGGATGGGCCTACTTATTTCAGAAACGAAGGGAACACTCGTCATTATGGAGTCGAATCTACATTGGGTTTTCGTATCCATCAGAACCTGCAATTTAACGGGATGTTCACGCTTTTAAGTGCAAAATTTGATTCCGGGGATTTAGAAGGTAACGACTTACCCGGTGTGGCTCCCATCAGGTTTGGTTCAGTTCTCACATATACTCCGGGGCAACACAGTTTAAGTATCGACAGTGAGTGGGTAGGAAGCTACTACACTAATAATCAAAATAGTGCTGAAAACGACTCTTACGCGCTCCTTAACTTCCGTTGGTCAGCAAGTGTAAATCAGCTTTTTCAGAATGTATCCGTTCGGCCGTTTCTGGCTGTTCAAAATATCTTGAATACCCGATACAACTCATCTGTTGCTATTAATGGATTTGGCGGACGATTCTTTGAACCCGGAGCCGACAGAAATTTCAAAGTCGGAATTCAGGTAAATTTCCAATAATGTAAAATTATTAAAAGTCTGGAAAATCCTAAAGGAACTATATTTTTTACCCTCTGTATAACAAATTTCGTTGTTGCATTATTAGATTTACCAAATTGAATACTTTTTCTATAGTCGATCTAGCTCTAACTGCTTGATTTATTATAGTATATTTTAATAATCATGGTAATTTTTTCCGGATCGATTATCTTTTTTGTAACAAAGACATTGTACATACCTCTTGAGTACAGTAAGACGAAATTTAATTAAACGACCATGTTAAAGCACCTATTCCTTATTCTCGTCCTTGCGGGATCCTACTATCTGTGGGACCAAAGACCTATAAAACATGGAGTTGGCGTTACGGCTCCGGATGCACCTGTTGTGGAAAGAGGTTTTCAACTCGCTGAGCACAATAGAAAACATTACACACTACAACCAAAATTCAGGTTGAATACAACTGCCAGGGTTATTTCAAACAAAAGATATTGGTTTGATGAAAAATCTGAATTAGCTCCGGTCGATTTTGTTTTGGGATGGGGAGACCTTTCTGATGAGCGGGTTTTAGACCAAGTAAAAACTCCAATTAGCCGGAGAGATTTTAAAATTGATGTAATCCGGCCGCCGATGACTTTTAGTGAAATTCGAAACAAGCTTCTCTACATGCATGCTATTCCCGCAAACGATTCAGTAGCGGATCAACTAAAATCGATTAAATCAGGTCATATTATTTCTGTTCGGGGATATATTGTTGATGTCCATGATCGGGCAGATGTTCTCTGGACATCCTCAAAACAAGGTAAAAAGGCCAAATTAGACAACGCTCAGTATGTTCTAATAGAATCTCTGAATGTTCTTGATTAACAGTTTTTATAAAGTTAATTGCTAAATAGGTTCTAACAAACTATTTTAGCACACGAAACAAGTTCATCTCCTCCCCAGGTTATGAACTGAATTAAATTTACAATGGGAACTAAGTTGGGATTCTATTATGGAAAATCGTGAAGTTGGAACTGTTAAATGGTTTCATAATGGCAAAGGTTACGGGTTTATCACGAGAGAAGGTGGTGAAGACGTATTTGTACACTATTCAGAAATTCAGACAGACGGTTTTAAAAAACTAGCTGAAGGTCAAAAAGTTGAATTTACTATTGCTGAAGGAGATAAAGGTCTTCAGGCTAAAGAAGTAATTGAACTTGCGTAATTCCTAAAAGGCACCTTTAAAGGTGCCTTTTTCATTCTATTCTTTCCTCTATAAATGCAGTGGCTTAAACAAATTGTAGTCGATATTCTGGCAACATTAGTCATTGCACTTGTTGTTTTCTTCGACTCATCCCCTGTATTGGAGTATGTTGTTTATATCTATACAGGTCTGATGGTTTTAGCAAGGTCTTTTACACTGTTTAGTCAGAACTTCAGAGCTATCACTAAAAAAAAGGTCGCTGAAGCCCCTGTCTGGATCTACCATCTGCTGTATTTTTTAAATACTGCAATTTTGATTTTCGGTGCATACTATATAGTGTCCGCAGGATGGGCGTTTATTTGGTTTGTTGCCGCTTATGTACATAAAAGCCAAAATTTATAATTGTAAGTTTTCATATGTACATAAAGAAAACTCTGGTCGGAGTTACTCTTCTCATATTTTTTATCAGTATTCTGTCCATTCAATCCACAAAAGCTCAAACAGATACATCTGATCCCGTATTTCAGCCATCCTTTTCGGTATCCGGTTCCTACGCCCCGTTTTCATTTCGAGCCTGGGGCAAAATGCTCAATTCAAGACATCTATTTTTTAAGCTTGGTTACACCCATTCAGAGATTGATCTTTTCTCTTTTCGAACTCAATTAAGTTCTGATCTGATTCTAACCGGTTGGTTAAAGTTTCCGATTGACGGTAATAATGGAGACAGAGAGTCACTATACGGTTTCGGGATGATACCTCTGATAGCCACAATGCCACTGCGAAACGGAAACAACTACCCCTTTTTAACCAGTTCTGTTGGTTTCCTTGTCACCCAAAATCATTTTCCAAATAAGAACGGTGCCAGATTTAATTTCCTGCTTGGTACAGGCGCTGGATATCATTTCAGTACTGGACGAGAAAACTCTTTCCAGATTGGCTATAAAGTTCATCATTTATCTAACGGGTATATGGCAACGGAAAATCCCGGAATAGACTCAATTATTCTTTTTGTGAATTTTTTCTTCAACCCCTAGATAATTTAAGTACCGTTAACGAGTGTTCATTATTATAAAGACTTAAAAAGTACTGACAACTTTAAAACACTTGCCGATCCCACACTCTACACGCAACTACAGGATGATTGGTGTCTCGCTGTTTCAAACGTCAGAAATTCAACCAATCAGATAGAAAAGCCACTACAAGGATGCTAACTTAATTGGTGCTTCAATAATAGCAGCTATTTGTATTTCTGTAAAAAGAAATCGACCTCCCTTTCCCGTTTGGCGGCGACGGTGCAGTAACTGTATTTCCCAATAAATATCGGAAACAAGCTGAACAAATCTCAAAAGGATGTCGTGAGCACGCTACAGAGAACTTCAACCTTAATTTAGCTGCCGGTGTCATCCCGGTTTCTGAACTTTATGAAGCAGGACACAACGTTCTATTGGCAAAATTTCAAACCTTAGAACACGTATCTCAAGCTTCTTTTATGGGTGATGGTGTTTTAGTTGCTGAAAAGTGGGTTAAAAAAAGGTCTGAAGATGATACGGATTTTCTAACTCGTCTAATATCGGTTTATCCGGACTGAAATGTCGTTGGAGTCCTATTCCGGCATGTGAATTAACTATATCCTTGATTATTGATGTAGCTGAAACTCCAATTGAGAATCAATTCCAGATCTACCAATCTGTTTTAGATTGTATTGAATAATTTTTTTCAGAATGATTTTGAGTTTTTATGCGTTGAAAACTGCATGAAAACATTAATAACTATTTTACAACTCTTACTGTTACTTACTCTGGTCAACTGTTCACAAAGCAACGGGCAGAGTGATGTAAACCAAGAAGAATCTCATGGTACACACAGTCATCTTGAACATTTAACCTATTCTATCGCCATGTCTGATTCTACAAACAATGAAAAAGTTACAAGGACAGAAGAAGAGTGGAAAGAACTCTTATCTTCAGGTGAATACAGAGTTTTGCGCAACAAGGGTACAGAAATGCCGTGGGTAAACGAATATAACAGCCTGTATGATGAGGGTGTTTATGTGTGTAAAGGCTGCGGGCAACCTCTTTTCAGTTCCGAAACGAAGTACAACAGCCGAACTGGCTGGCCAAGTTACTGGGCTCCCATTGAAGAGGATGCTGTTGAAGAACGTGAAGACAACAGCATGTTTATGACTCGAACCGAAATTATTTGCAGCAGGTGTGAATCTCACATCGGTCATGTTTTTGAAGACGGCCCTGATCCCACCGGCTTGAGATACTGTATGAATTCTGCTGCACTAAAATTTCTACCCAAAGAAGAATAGTATTGTACACTTGAAGCTTACGCAAGCTGTAACTAATGAGTAGGTTTCCCGTATATTCCTGAGTGTTGACACAATCAAAAATCTAACTTTATCTCATGTCTAATACGGGTAACTCATCAAAAGCTACTTCCATACATAAAGCTGAATTTGATCCAATACTTAAGAAATATGTCTACATCGGCACAGCATTGGTTTTGGCTGTGACCATTGTAGGGCTAATTATTCTCCCATTCTGGCTCATTCTTGGTAAAATTTATATCGACAGATATTTCAATAATCTCTACTGTGAATTAACAACAAGAGCTCTTCATTTTAAAAAAGGTATCTGGTTCCAAACCGAACGGTCTATTCCTCTTGACAAAATTCAGGATCTAACTTTTCACGAAGGGCCTATTCTGCGCTGGCTGGGATTAAGTAAACTAATGGTTGAAACGGCGGGTCAAAGTGCACAGGGAACCTCTGATATGTCATTGACAGGAATCGTCAACGCACGTAAATTCAGAGAAATGGTCATGGATCAAAGGGATAATATCACAGACCGTGGACATTACACTACACCTTCTTTTGATCAGAAGAGCTCTTCCCTGAACGAATTAGCTCCTATTTTAACGGAGATACATAAGACGCTTCAAAGTATCGACAAGAAATTGGATAACAGCTGATCCATTAACTAAGTGAAATCAAGCCCGCTTTTTACTGCTCCTGAGCTGGGATGTTAATTTAACATAGTCTTTTTGGCGATTTTTCTGTTATAAATCTTGAAGAGTACAATAGCTATTCCCCACTGAAGGAGAACCGTAGCGACTGAAAAAGGACTCAGCGGATTATACCATGTATCCGGTGCAAAGCTTGTGACACTTAAATAGATCCACCATGTCAGCAAACTGATCACTTCAACCGGAATTACATAGCGAACAATAAACGACCACCACTTTCCAAGTTTAAATCTACTGTGCTCGTTGTTGACAAGTGTAGTTCTGAATTTTTCAGTACCAAACTTCATGACCGCAAAGGAGATTAAACCACCGGAAGCCATAAGGCCCACACCCCACACAAAATCCTGGTTTGCAAAAAAATCAAGCGAAATGGCTGATGGAAGTCCAAAAACAAAACCGGCACTGCAAACGGCTACTGTGGCTTTTGTCCGGGTAACACCCATATCCACAAATACTTTGGTGGCCAGCTCGATCATAGAAATAAGAGAGCTAAATGCAGCAAACGTTAAACCAAGAAAAAATATGATGGCAAAAAACTTCCCTCCTACCATTACTTCAAAAAGCTGCGGCATCCACATAAATGTTAGACCGGTTGATGCCGGACCAGAATCACGCATAATATCTAATACCTGACTATCGGTTAGGTCCCCACCCAATGTGCCAAAAACTGTGGAAAAGATGATGATAGCAGCTGTTAAAGAGACCAGGTTATTTCCAATACCGGTCTGGAAAGCACTGATTGTTATATCATCCTTCGTACGCATGTAGGCTCCATAGGTAAGAATAAGTCCCCATGCTGCCCCGGTATCCCATGCGTTTTGTGTAAGTGCTTCAAGCCAAATTTTCGGCTCTTTCAGCGTAGCCCAGTCTGGCGTAAAAAGATATTTAATGCCTGCTCCACTTCCTTCAAGAGTAAGCGCTTTAATCAATGAAATAACGAGAACAAGCAACAGGGAAGGAATCAGGATTTTGTTCATTCGTTCAATGCTTTTCACTCCTTTTAATATCACCAGACCACCTAACCCAATCATTATGGCGTGAAAAACCGAGGGCATTATAGAAGACTGGAAACCTTCCCAAACCATGTTCGCTTCATCAACATTTTGAGGAAGGGGAGCAATAATTGATTCTACCAGGTAGTAAAGAGACCACCCTGCTACAACACTATAGTAGAACATAATAGCCGTGGCAACAAAACCGACAAAAGCCCCGAGCCAGGCAAATTGCTCACCGGCCATTTTTATGTATGAACCAATAACTCCTTTTCGCCCATTTCGGCCAATGCCGTATTCAGCAATGATTAATGGGATAGACCAGATAAACAAAAAGGTTGCCCAGGCAATTAAAAATGCTCCCGCGCCCGTTTCTCCGCCATTTTCTGCCGCAATACGGGGAAATCGCCAGATATTACCGGTACCTACCGCTATTCCAAGCACACTAAGAATGAGCCCCCATTTTGTTGCAAATCGTTCTTTGCCTGTATCTGTGTCTGCCATTATGTAGTTATTTGGTTTAGTATGGGCTTGATCTTAAAAAGAACTTCTAAAAATTTTCAAAAGATTTTGATGACATTAGATATCAAGCCTTCACAATCAAAATTATATTTTCAAGTCTGTTGATAACCATTTTTACCCTTTATGGCAAGAATATTTTGATGTTCAACTTCGTATTAACTGTTGTTTGCAGTTTAGAATAAGAGATATATATGTTCATTTACTCTCAATTCTAAATTGTGGTTCTTTTTACATTGTGCATTCAGACTGTGATTCGGTATCTTTTTCATTTCCATTTTATCGGATGGTATCTTTACTCCATGCACTATGGTAGCCTTTTCTGAAAATAACCGGTCAGACTGTCTGCCTTTATGCATTAAATTGAAACATTCTACGACTCTATGAATTTATCATCAATTTTTGCTGAGCACCGATTACGTAATCGGTTTTTTGCATTTATCAGTTTTCTCTACGCATTTGTAATCTATTCACTCTCAGTAGCTCCAACAACATCTTTTTGGGATCCTGCTGAGTATATAGCGACCTCTCATACATTACAGATTGCCCATCCGCCGGGGTCCCCTTTCTTTGCAATTTTTGCAAGAGTTGTGTCCATGTTTATCCCGGCTGATTACGTTGCCCTGAGTATCAATATGATTAGTGTAACGGCGTCAGCACTTACAATTATGCTACTTTACCTGATTGTGGTTCATCTGGTTGAGGAGTGGCGCGGCAGTGCCGATAATATGGATTTTGGTGATCAGATTGGCCTATACGGTGGCGGACTTTTTGCGGCGTTTACCTTTACAGTTACTCACACACAGTGGTTCAACGCTGTTGAAGCCGAGATGTACGCCTCGTCTATGTTTTTTACTGCTTTAGTAGTTTGGATGGCTCTGCGATGGTCTGCCAACCATGATCGGCCTTATTCCGAAAGATGGTTAATTCTTATCGCATATATGTTTGGGATAGGAATAGGCGTTCACTTGCTCAATCTACTGGCACTCTTTTTTGTAGCATTGATCATCTATTTCAAAAAACGAAAATTTACTATCCCTTCCTTTTTAGCCATGGGTGGGATTACAGTTATTGGATTTCTTGCCATCTATCCGGTTACAATTATTCACATGCCCAATATTGCAGGTCGAATTGGGAACGTAACGTATGGCTTAATCGGACCAATGACTTTCATTATCCTGGTTATTGCAGCTGTTGTTTTCGGGATCTACTATACGCAGAAAAAGGGATATCGAATTGCCAACATGGTGCTCGTTGCCTATTCAATGATCATTATTGGGTATTCGAGTTATGCACTGATTATGATTCGCTCACAGGCTGAGCCGCCAATAGATCAAAACGATCCTTCTGAAGTACAAGCATTCGTAAACTATCTGAACCGTGATCAATATGGTACTGCACCACTATTGAGAGGAAATACTTACGATAACCAAACAGAGAGTATTGATCGGTCTACAGAAACACTATTCCCCCGCCGGCACTCCAGCATGCCACAGCATTTAGAATACTATGGCAATTTCAACTCCGATTTAGCTTATTTCTGGCAGTACCAAGTTAATCATATGTATCTGCGCTATTTAAATTGGAATTATATTGGGCGTGAGGCCGATATTCAGGATACAGGCTGGTATGCCGGCTTTTCCGATACTCGTCATCATAATAATCCGGCAAATACACCCTACTTTTTCCTTCCGTTTTTATTTGGATTGTTCGGAATCTTATACCATTTCAAAAATGACTGGAAGCGGGCATTATCCGTTACCGCTCTATTTTTCCTGACAGGTCTGGCAATTATATTCTATCTCAATCAGACGCCCTTCGAGCCGCGCGAGCGAGATTACGCGTATGTAGGATCATTTTTTGCCTACGCAATCTGGGTTGGGATCGGCCTGACGGGAATCATGGAATTGGTAAAACAGTTTGTAGGCAATAATAAAGCGGTCTCTTACGGAATTATCGCCCTTTCATTTGTTGCCGTTCCCTTTTGGATGCTTTATCAAAACTGGTACAGTCACGACCGCAGCGATAGATATGTGCCCAGGGATTACGCCTATAATTTACTCAACTCCGTAGAAGAGAATGCCATTCTGTTCACCAACGGAGATAACGACACCTTTCCACTTTGGTATCTGCAGGAGGTTGAAGGTGTTCGAATGGACGTACGAGTTGTTAATCTGAGTCTGTTAAATACGGAGTGGTACATCAAACAACTTCGTGACCGAAGTACACACGAAGCTTTACCGCTTCCAATTCGTTTAACAGATGAAGAAATTGACCAAATGACGTCGCAGCTTGAGCTTCACAATCCTCGGGAAATTGTGATACCTGTTGATAAACAGCTCTTAAGCACTGTCTTTGAGACAGATTCGCAACAAATCGAATCCGATCCGGAAAATTTCTGGCAAACTGTATCAACTGAGAGTGACGTAGATCAGGCACTCATTAACCAGATGCTGATGGCAACTCCATATTCCCTCCCTGTTGAAGAGCTGGATGACGAAGTACGCTTCTATCTGGAAGGCAGATCTGCAGGACGCGACCAGCAGGGCAACATGAGGTATTATCTGCAGACTCAAGATCGAATAATTCTGGAACTACTGCAGGAAAATCAATGGGTAAGGCCAATATACTTTGCCAATACCGTATCCAGGTCGGGCTTGTTAAATCTCGAGCCCTACTTTCAATTCGAAGGTAAAGCTTTTCGTGTGATGCCTAAAAGAAGGCAGGTGGGTGCGTTTGGTCATGTAGAACCTGAAGTACATGCAGACCGATTGGGACAATTTCAGTTTAATGGATGGAATTCCCCGGATGTCTATTTTGATGAAAATATCCGCAGAATGTTAGGCAATTACCGGTATGGATTCACACAGTTAGCAGATGCTTATCTGGAAAGAGGTGATACTGAAAGCGCTGCATACTGGCTCAAATACGGTGAGGATAAAATTCCGTTTCGAAATATCGAAAACGACTGGACTGTTGCTGCACTCTACGCGTATCGCTATATGCGGGTTGACGAAGATGAGCGGGCCATTGACCTGGCAGAGTTCATTCAGGAAAGACTGATGCACGATCTCAGATACGACATGAGAGATCTCGATAGATTAGAAATCAGAATAGAAAACTTAGAAGAAGAGATACAGCGTGCTCGGTCACAAGCCAATACCGGGAAAGCTCAATCTCTCAACAGAGAACGTCAACGTCTTTCACAGCAACGTAATAATGTAATTGAAGACGTTAGTTTTACGGTAAGCAGGTTGTCAATCCTTCAGAATATCTATTTTGAAACAGATCGCATTGAAAAAGCTGAAGAACTTTCTATTGAAGTAAATATCATGACGGATGGTCGCCTTCCAGTACCGGAAAGTATTGAGGAGAGCCGAGAACAGATCGAGCGTTTTGGGTTGGGAATCTAATTTAGACCAAAATAAACCGCTTATTTAATCTTAGGCAACCAGATTGTATATTGATGGAAGCCAACGAAGACATATTGCTGAATTATGATCCACGAGTTTACAAAAGATAACATCACAACCATCGGTGAAATCCTGAATGCTAAGCCTAAACCTTTGGGCGATGATGTTTTCAGGTTTGAGGTGCTTAATAAAGAAGCCGGAAATAAACTGGCTCTCGAAATTCACCTCGGACTTCAGGTAGACGACGAACGCATGAATATGGTCAGTGTCTACTCGGGAAGTACTTTTCTGCAGCTTCACAACTGTACGGCTTTCATTGCCAGTGATATCCTGAAACAGGTCACCTTTTTCGGCAAAAACGGATCCAATACCACCGGACTGATTATTGAAGAGAGCGCCGGATGCAGTTTATATGCAAACGTTAACGAAGCCGTTTTGAAAGGTGATTTCACCAAACTTCCTGAAGATCTAATGATGTGCGGTATTGCTATGTCTCTTACCGATACCGCCGATCTGGATAACTTCTCCTTTGATGATGACGAACTTTCCTGACATCCCCATCAAACCTGAGAAAAAACTCATTATCAATAATGAGTCGGGAGAAAGTGTGCCTGTACAAGAGCAGGAACTCCTGAAACTTATAGAAATTACTGAAAAGAACGAGCAGATTCGTTTCAAAGAGATTGAGTTGGTCTACGTGGATGAGGATGAAATTGTGCGGATCAACCACGAATTCCTCGATCGGGATTACATTACCGATATCATAACGTTCAGATATGACGAGAATGATCAGGCTATAGAGGGCACGCTCTACTGTTGTGCACCGCGTATTGTCGAACAAAGTGCAGAGTTTAAGGATGACCCAAAGACAGAATTTCTTCGTGTTTTTGTTCACGGTTTAATCCACCTGGCGGGGCACGAAGATCAGACGTCCGATGATAAAAAGCAGATGACAGATCTTGAAGATCAATACCTGAATGCTCTCAAAAAGTCGTTGTGAGTGCCGATTCCACCTATACCCTCCTGATCGTAGAATCTCCGGTCATTGCCCGAATAATTCAGCGAAATGCCCCCTCCTCCGTGTACGTAATATCTACAAACGGCTACGCCTGGAAACCCATTTACGATGCCGAAAAGCATCACTTAAAAGCGATCGCTGATCCTGATCAAATCGGATTTAGAAAAGAGCTGAAACAGCAGGCAAGCTGGGCGGGAAATATCATTATCGCTACAGACCCCGATCCATCAGGTGATTTCATTGCCTGGTCCGTACATAAATTTTTAAAAGATCCATCAGTCAAACGCTCCTACGTACACCATCTTGGCATTCGAGGCATTGAACGTCTGATAAGCACAGCAGAGGTAATGAAGCCCAATTTGTTGGAACAGAGACTTAAAAACCGATCTTTGATCCGCCACCAGTGGAAACAGAGCGGGAACCGTCCCTCAATGGAAGTTGCCGCGCTTGCTTCTATCTTTTCCGATCACTTTCAATTCCGTAATTTTCTAGATCAATCCGGCAGATTATGGAAATCAAACCGGGCGATTCGCTGTAATCCGGATGAGTGGATACCTTTGAAGGATCAGATCGATGAGTCGGAATATCATACGCCCGAACCACTATCTACTTTTGATTTGCTTCAGCTGGCGGTTGAAAAAGATCTCTACTCCTCCCTTGGAAATGCTCAGGAAACACTACAGCAGCTTTTTACTCACACTCTCGACTTCAGCCAGAACTCTTTAATCAGCTATCCAAGGACCGCGGCCAATTCCTTCTTCAGTGAAACCTGGAGTGAACTTCAAAAACAGTTTTATAAAATCCAGACTCAGGATGAATTCAAACCGGTGTTCATCCGGAATATTGCAGGAAGTGATGTTGCCCATGAGAGCATCTACCCACTGGATTTAGGGCTTACACCCGATAAAGTATCAGGAGAGCTTCTGAGCACTCTGCGCGACCTCTACAAACTCATTCACGAGCAGACAGTAAAGGCAATATCTGTCCCGAAGGAGAAATTTAACGCCTACCAGTCCCCATTTCATCCCGATATCAATTTCTACTGTCCTGACTCAGACTCTGATTCTCCATCAGCGGAACTGATGCCGGTCCGCACCATCGCAGAAACAGGTTCTATTTTAAATTCACTGGGTGTTCAATCTCCTTCATCCTTTGGTAAAAATATGGATCGCAGGCAGGATAAAAATTATCTGCAAATTGAAGGACGCATTGTAAAACCGGGCAAATATCTGACACCGTATCTGAATAACGGCCCCGTTTATGCAAAAGAGATCAGTACATTAAATAAGCTTTCAGAAAGTCCTGATTTAACTTCTGAAACTATCCATGCGACTCTCTCGTGAAAGCAGAGTAAGACGCACTACCCTTTTTTGAATGTTTAAATGACTATGAGTAAAGAAAATAATCAGGACTTGAACGGTTTGAATACGGATCAGGAAAAGAAGGATCTGAAGTCCATTCTATCACGGCATATTACACTTGATTTTCCCACCTCAGAGCAGAAGGACTCCCCCGAACTCCCTAAGATTAACCGTCCTGTAAGGCTTCTCCTATTTCTGAAACCCATTCCTTACCTACTCGTTCTGCTATTTGGATTCTCTTTTTATTGGGACTTCCCAAACAGTGAAATTAGCTTTTTGGGATATGAGTTTGCGCTCAATGGACTGCTTCGGATTATAAGCGTGAGCGGTATGATTGGGTTTCTGACCAACTGGATCGCCATTACGATGCTTTTTCGCCCCCTAAACAAACGTCCCCTGCTTGGACAGGGTCTTATTCCGGCTCAAAAAGATCGCATAGCCTGGCGACTCTCTACAGCTGTTGCTGAGGATTTAATCAACCCGGATCTGATCAAATCGAAAATTGAAGATTCCAATGTGATTCAAAACTACCGGAGTCAACTTCAGGATCGACTACTTACATCAGTCGGGAAAGAATCTTTTAGAGAGGAGTTCAAAGAGTGGATCGTGGATTATGTTCATTCGGTTGTGCATGATAGTTCGTTTCGAGAGCGCGTCAGTTTCTATCTTGCCAAAGAGATTGATACCGGTCTGAAAGAGAAACCGATTGAGAGAACAGCCCTGAAAACCTACACTCTTTTGAAAGGCCAAACGCTTCAAAATTTGATTGAAGAATCGGTCGTGGATTTGCCCATAACCGTGGAGAGAAACTTCGGTTTCATCGATGAATTTTTTGATGAATTACCGGAGCGAATGGATGAGGTTTCGGAGGAGCTTGACCGCCTTATTACAGAGATGATATACAAGCTGATTAACCGGCTCGATATCCGAAAATTTGTAGAAGAAAATCTTCAACAGTATGATGAGAAACGGCTGGAACTGATGATCAAAAATGCCACAAACGAACAACTCAAAACGATTCAGTATTTAGGAGCCATTTTAGGGGTGATTGGGGGCTTTGTAATATGGGAACCGGTGCTTAGCCTATGTTTACTTTTTTTAATTTCCACAATTTGGTGGTTAACAGACTTTATCATTTTTAGAACAAATGAAACTACTGAAGTCTAAATTCAACTGAATAAATACCCTTATTTGTAGATAAATATACTTTTTCAGAATCATTTTCAGGTTTAACAATTATATCATTTACTTTAAAATCATTTGAATTATCTTCGTATGATATAAGTGACCAGTTGTTACCAAAATCGTCAGATATAACAATAAAAAGCTCACCATTGTCAGAAATTCCTGACGCATACACTCTGTCCGTTTTCATTTTACTATTGGCAATTGAACGAATATTTTTACCAGAAAATACACTCTTCCATTCTAAGCCACCATTTTCTGATTTTCTAATCATATTCGCAGAAGAAGTACTTCCTCCTAATCCAATAAGAACTTCATCTTTTTTTTCTGGATGACTCAATACTGAATAAATGGTTGCATCAGAATTAATATCTAACTCTTCATCTGTAAAAACCTTCCATGATAGTCCATCATCAAGTGTTCTAGCTAAATATGGTTTAAAAGTTGATTTCCAGCCACCAACCCAAACTTGTCCTTCCTGATATTCGCTCACATACAAAGATTCAATAAAACCAATTTGCAAACCAGACGACATATTAACCCAAATGTTATCTTCAATATTAAATTTATAAATATATCCAGGTGCAGAGTATAGTGAATTACCTGAAGATGATTTTTTTAATTTATCCAGTATGTACGGTTGTTCCTGATCTTCAATTTGAATATCAACTTCCTCCCATTTATTACCGTTATCTCCACTTTTAAAAAGTGTTGTGAAATTATCAGGTATATCATCTTTTTCCTCAGTGGTAGAAACAACCAAATAAAAAATATCTTTAAAGAATAAAATATCTGAAATAAACTCATGAGGGTAATCAACATCAAAATTAAACTTTTCCCATTCAGAGTTATTATCATCTAAATCTATTTTATTAATTGATTTATTATCTGTTGCATACAGTATATCATCTTGAATTTCAATTGAAGTAACATCATTTACATTAAGGCCAATATTCGACCATTCAACATCGCTTTTTCCATTATTATTATCGGTGCTACATGACAAGGAAAACAAGGCAATGATTAAACTAAGTAAGAGATAAATGGGCTTCATTGTGATTAAATTGTAACAATTTGTAATTATAGTTCTCTTGTTATTAACACGCACATAATGTGTTTTATTTTAACAAGTTACCCATAACAATATCAATTAATTATGAATAATAAGATAATTAACATAATTGCTATAGCATTTTTTTTTACTGTTGACAATGAATAACTGTAGTGATGTAACAAACAATCAATATACCCCCCCAATCTCATAATCAAATATCAACCCAAAACGGGTCAAACAGCCAACTTGAAAAAGTAATAGATCGCTATATTATCATACTTAAAGATCAACAGAATAAAATAATTTCTAATGAAGCAGCCTTACGTACTGAAGAAATTATTCAATCTATCAAGAAAGATTTGTCAATAAGTGAAGAGCAAATAATTCATCAGTATAAATATGCATTAAAAGGATTTGCAGTTAGGCTTAATTCAGATAAACTCGAACTATTAAAAAAGGATGACAGAATAGATAAAATTATACCAGATTTTAAATATAAAGCTATTCAAATTTCATCTAGCAGTAATTCTAAACCCGAGCAATTATATTTACAATCTCAAAATACACCTTGGGGTGTTGCCAGAGTAGGAGGTCCCTTAGACGGAACCGGTAAAAAAGCTTGGATATTAGATACTGGAATCGATTTGGATCATCCTGACTTAAATGTAGATATTAGTAATAGTGCGTCTTTCGTTGCTGAATTAAATGCAGACGATGGAAATGGGCATGGCACTCATGTAGCAGGAATCATCGCAGCAAAAAATAATTCAATTGGAGTTGTTGGAGTCGCGTCTAATGCTGAGGTTGTTTCTGTTAAAGTTTGTGATGATGGCGGATACTGTTACACAAGTGATGTAAAGGCTGGAATTGACCATATAGCATCTAACGCTTCCAGCGGTGACGTAGCAAACATAAGCTTGGGGTGGCCAGTATCAGTGCCTGGGCATCCATATATTGATTTGTCTCTCTCCATATTAGAAGGTGCAATTGAGAATGCAGCTGACAATGGTATTTTATTTACGATTGCAGCAGGCAATGAATTTCAACATTCTAATAATAAGTCACCTGCACGCATGTCATATAATAATGTTTATGTTGTATCTGCGCATGATGAATACGATACATTCGCATCTTTTTCCAATTATGGTAATCCACCAATTAACTTTTCTAATCCCGGTGTTGACATATACTCATTATGGAAAGATGGAGGGTTATATACAGAAAGTGGCACATCAATGGCTGCTCCTCACCTTGCTGGATTACTATTAGCTTCGCAAAATGGAATTACTGTGGATGGTTATGTAAATAATGACCCCGATAGCAATCCGGACCCAATTGCAATAGCAGATAAACCACTAGCAGTAGAAATAGGTGGCCCTGGAATTATTAATGACGGTGATACGGCATACTTTAATGCACACATTCAACATGCAGAAGGACCAGTATCGTACCAGTGGTATTATCGAATTTCTGAAAATCATTCTTGGATTCTAGAGTCTGGTGAAAATCAATCTTCGTATAGTAGAACTTTTTATAATCCAGGTAATTATGAAACACAATATGTAAAGGTTGAAATTCAAAGTAACGGTGAATCCGCAACAGATATACACCAAATAAATGTTATTTCATGTGATACCAATACACCTAAATCAAATGACATCACACCAAGTGATATCAAGCCTTGTTAATTAGTTAAATTCATACGACAGATATGTTCTGTCGTATGAATTAATATATATTCTTTTCCACAAACTAACTTTTTTAACCCTATTTGGAGTCACTGTCGTTCTGACAGACCGTGTATTGTATCAGTAGGATGCGCTATTATATTTTTTCTACAATAATTCTATTATTCAATTGAACTTCATTATTTTAGAACTGTTCATCTATATTTTTTATACAATCAGATCTGCGGATGAGATTTCTATTAAACCGGGCTTGGTCGCATTCATCCGGGTTCGTTACTTAAATAATTTAGGCGTTCAGGGTTTTTGTAGAATCGCCGCTCTTTATGATGAGTATTTAGAGCCAAATCCCCTTTATTTTGTGACAGTTTTCTACAAGAAAAAAAGGGGAACCGGCCGATGCCGACTCCCCTTTGATTTTGGGAATATTTTATGAAAAACTACACCGTAAAATCAGTAACCGACTTCACTGTTTATTCCACAATTCTCTTCACAAAATTGGGCAGTGCAAACGCTCCAAAATGCACCTCTTTATTGTAGTAGTTGAGTGTCTTTAAAAGATCGGGATTGGATCGAATCCGTTTCGTCACATCGGAGCTCAGCGGGTCCTCCCCTTTCGTGGCGCAAGCCATCGACCACATGCCTGCAGGGTAGAGCGGAATGTAGCTGAGATACATCTTGGAAATTTCGAACAGTTCGTCTAAAGCTGTGAACACTTTCTTCATACTCGGATAGTACGACTCCACCCACGGGCTCTCGGTCTGAGCCGTCAGAACTCCATCTTCGGTCAGGGCATCCAGGCAGAACTGATAGAAATCTTTTTCAAACAGACCTTCCGCCGGACCCACCGGATCTGAACCGTCAATGATAATTACGTCATAAGGATCTTTGACATTTTTCACGAATGCGATGCCATCTTCATAGAGAACGTTAAGGTTGGGATTGTCAAAATCACCCACACTCGGAAAATGGAGCTTAGAAGCCTCAACCACGGTTTGGTCGATCTCTACCATGTCAACATGCTCAACGGAGCTGTGCTTCAAAACCTCACGTGCTGTACCGCCATCTCCCCCGCCAATGATCAAGACTCTTTTGGGATTTGGATGGGTAAACATAGCCACGTGTGAGATCATCTCGTGATAGACAAATTCATCACGTTCACTCAGCATTACCATCCCGTCGATGGTCATCAGGTTACCCCAGGTGTCGGTTTCATAAACCTCCACCAGCTGATAGTCTGACCGTTTTGCAAATAGAAGCTTCCTAAGGCCAATCGTCAGCCCCGTCTGCTCGTTGTAGTACTCGTTGTATTGTAAAGGCATTTTTTCAAATTTCAGGTTTCATGTTATCCCGAACCTTCGGAACTGTGGAAAAACGCGGCAGGTCTCAGGCGGCAAGCTTCAAAAATTACTTTAATCCTCCTACTTAATACCTGCTACCCAATTCTCATGACTCAAGACTCACATCTCAAGACTATTTTCTACTTATACCAGAGAACCGCAGCAGCAAAGACCGACCCGCATCGCTCCACTTTGTGCTCAATTCCCAGAGATTTGATCTCTTTCAGCTTACGATTCCGGTACTCAAATCCATCTACAACCATCTGGCGCACAATCTCCTCCACGTTTGTCAGAGGCGCATGATCTTCAAACTCCATAATCACACCCGGTTCGCGTTCATCTTCAGGAATGCCCACGGCAATAGATGCTGAAATAAGCTGCCCCGGGGTTGAGCTGTCAATCGTTGCATAAGCAAGCGGAATCAGTCCGCCTTTAGGAAGACTGATTTCTTGAACATCAACCTGCTCGGCTGCAGGAGGCAATATGCTGCTCATCCGCATCAGATTCGTATCACCCACACCGGCATTGAGCAGTGCTTTATCAAATGCATTAAGTGATGTTCTGCCTTCGCTGGCACCTTTTACAAGGGTGTAAATGTTTGGTGTTTTTACCATCATTACTTAAAAAGTATTAGTTAAATTATTGATAATTATTACCTTAAAATAAAAATAAGAAAAGAAAAGCTAATCATAGCTCTTCAGAAAATTATAGCGGGAGCAAATTTCTTAACAAATAGTAAGTGGCCAAGTTAATGGTTACTCAGCTCCAATCTTTTACCAAGCTTATTCAATCCTGGCCAGTTTTTGGAACGTACATCCATAGGCTACCTTCTCACCCATAAACTAGTTTGGCTGTAAATTTTGATCGGGTTTAAAGAGTAATTTCTGTCCTTCAGGCATACGAAACATGCCTCTCTTCATCTCCATACTGGAAACATTTTTAGACTCTAAATACCCTTTTAGGTGCTCTTGGATCACCCAGGGGTCAATCGTGTCGCCACATGTAAAAATATCAACAGCACAATAGTTATATTCCGGCCAGGTATGGATCGCCACGTGAGATTCGGCAATCACAACCACACCACTTACACCGTATGGACTGAACTTGTGAAAATTGTGGGAGATTATTGTCGCTTTTGATGCTTTTGTTGCTTGAATGAGAGAGTTTTCAATGTAAGAGACGTCATTTATTTTTGATTCGTCACAGTCGTAAAACTCAACCAGAATTTGTCTACCAAGTGCTTCCATGTCACCGTGTAAGTTAAATTGTTAAAAGCTATATTTTGGATAAATAGTGTTTGACAAAGTGCCGTTTTTTCCTGTCCATAAGGGTCAGTGGTTTTTATTTTCCAGGTTCAATGTTTGACCATCAGTAAACAAATAAATTACACATAATTTTATTATTAATGATAGCCCCATCAAAAAAAATTAATCAAAAAAAAGCAATCCAAATCTATAAGGATCTACTGCTTCCCCGTCTTATCGAGGAACGAATGCTCACCCTTCTTCGCCAAAATAAAATCAGTAAGTGGTTTTCCGGAATTGGTCAGGAAGCCATCTGCGTTGGGGCAACTTTAAGCCTGAAAGGTGACGACTATATTTTACCCATGCACCGGAACCTCGGGGTTTTTACCACCAGAGGCGTTCCTCTCTATACACTGTTTACACAACTATTTGGAAAGCAAGATGGTTTCACCGGCGGACGCGACCGCTCTTTTCACTTTGGCTCAACCGAACACCGAATTTTTGGAATGATCTCTCATCTAGGATCAACCATGCCGGTTGCAGACGGTATTGCTTTAGCTGCTAAATTGAGAAGTCAGGATCGCGTTGCACTCAGCTTTTGTGGAGATGGAGCTACAAGTGAGGGTGATTTTCATGAAGCGCTTAATTTGGCCGCTGTCTGGAATTTGCCGGTTATCTTTATGATCGAAAACAACGGATATGGCCTCTCCACACCCAGTTCTGAACAGTTTGCATGTGAGAATATTGCGGATCGAGCTGTTGGATATGGAATGGAGAGCATGATCATAGACGGCAATAACTTTTTTGAAGTTCAGGAAGCGGTTACAAAAGCGCGAAAGTTAGCAACATCCGGTAAACCTGTGCTTATTGAAGCCCAAACATTCAGAATGCGAGGCCATGAAGAGGCCTCCGGTACATTTTATGTTCCTGATTTACTTTTTAAAAAATGGGCTGAAAGAGATCCCATTAAACGGTATGAGGAGTGGTTGTTAAATGAAAACAAGCTCTCCTACGACGAGATGATATCAATTCGTAAAGGGTTGAAATCTTCCTTCAATGAGGTTCTGGAGCGTGCACTTGAGGCCAATGAACCTGAATTTGATGAACAAAATGAATTAAAACGCGCCGGTCTCGAACCTCAGCCACAGCCTAAAAGTAACGGGCAAAAACACAAATCATCAGAAAAACGGATTATTGACGCCGTTCATATGGCTCAAAAACAGGCCTTTACCGAAGATGATTTCTTTGTAATGATGGGGCAGGATATCGCCGAATATGGAGGTGTATTCAAAGCATCGGAAGGTTTTGTGGATCTGTTTGGGAAAGAGAGGATCCGCAACACTCCAATTATTGAATCTGGTGCTATCGGAGCAGCTATAGGTCTGGCGGTTGAAGGATTTAAACCGATCGTAGAGATGCAGTTTGCAGATTTTATTTCCTGCGGCTACAATCAAATTGTCAACAATCTATCTAAAGGTCGGTATCGATGGATGCCCGACTTGAATGTCACTATACGGGCACCACATGGCGGAGGTGTGGGAGCCGGACCGTTTCATTCCCAATGCAACGAAAACTGGTTCATGCAGTTGTCTGGTCTGCGCGTGCTTGTACCCTCCAATGTGCAAGATGCTCAAAACATGCTCTACACAGCATTATATGACGAAAATCCGGTACTCTTCTTTGAGCATAAAAAACTGTACCGAAGCATCAAAGAGGTTACACCAGATCACTGTGAAATCACCGATCTGGAAAAAGCATCTGTTGTTCGTGAAGGAAAGGATGCAACCATTGTCACGTTTGGTTACGGCGTAGTGTGGGCAAAGGAGATTGCCGAAGAGTATGAAAAGCAGGGCGTTAGTCTCGAGATTGTAGACTTGCGTTCGCTTGCCCCCATCGACTGGGATACGATAATTGAGTCGATCCGAAAAACCGGACGGGTACTTTTACTGCAGGAAAATTCGGAGATTCTCGGACCAATGAGCGAACTTTCTGCAGGAATTACAGAACGTGCCTTTGAACTGCTTGATGCACCGGTCTTTCGATGTTCGTCCCTGAACACGCCTGTTCCTTTTAATAAAAATCTGGAAAGAGGATACCTGGCAAATCACAGGTTGAAAGAAACGTTGGAGAAGCTGCTGAAATTTTGAGCTCCCCCTCGACGGTCGAGTGGAGTTACTTCCAGACTTTGCCCTCCTAATGAGTATTCTACTGTCGAATTCAAATCGAGCCGGGGAGTACCAAAGCATAACGTGCAATTAGTCACAAAACTCGTCAGATGACTGAAAGTTTGGAGTTCATAGGCTGTCTTTTACAAAGTCGTCAGACGAGGTTCGTCTCTCGACGGTCGAGTGGTATTACTTCCGAACTTTACCCTGCTAATGAATACTCGACTGTCGAGTTGTATCATGGCAGGTTTCATATTGCAGAAGTGTGAGCGCATAGACACCGTTGAACAGACAAAATGGTTCGAAGTGACGAACAGAGATGATGCGGTTGAATTCATGGTCTGTAGCATTAATAGAGAGATGTCTCGACTTCGGCCCAAAAGACAGGCCTTTGCTCGACATGACAGCTTACCGTTGTTCCAATAGAGGCGGATCCGGTTTTCAAATAAAGCATCACTCATCAAACCGCCGCAATCAACTCTTTTGGCCTCTGCAATTCTCTTATGCTGCGTAAATCAGAGTTAATTTAGTGCATCCAAGCGTTATACGCCGCGCCCTGACCCCACCACCTTGTCATATTGAGCGCAGGAAAGAACGAAGAGACGACCGGAGTCGAGATATCTCCCGATTTGAGAGAAGGCAAGTGAAACCCGGTACTCCTCAGACGATGCCCCCTCGACGGTCGAGTGGATTTCCTTCCAGACTTTACCCTGCTGATGAATACTCGACTGTCGAGTTAAGTCAAGCCGGAGAGAACCAATGCATTGCGTGTACTTAGCCACAAAACTCGTCCGACGACTGAGTGTTTGGAGTTCATAGCTCAGTCCTTCTTAAAGTCGTCAGACGAGTATTCCATCCGTCTGACCGCAGAAAGCGGTCTGACGGAGAACTTATTCCTCTACAGCAGATTCCAGAAGCTTCAGAGATTTTTGGTCAGCGTCAAACCGCGCCATGACTCCCTGTGGAATGGTGAAATTGTCGGGATCGTGGCTGATATCCATGCCCATCACGGCGGGAATTCCAAGTGGACGTATATGATGCTGTAATATCTGCCTTAAAGTAAAATGCGATTCTGAGGGATCAGGACAGATGGTGCATCTACCAAATATAAATCCATTTAAATTATCCAGCGCGCCGGCCTGTTTGAGATGTACCAACATGCGATCAATTTTATAAACGGGCTCACCGATATCTTCCACAAATAGAATTGCTCCGGCTGTATCGGGCTGAATATCTGTGCCCAGGGTTGTTGTTAAAATGGATAGATTTCCGCCAATCAATCGCCCCTCGTTAATTCCTGGAAAAACAAGCTCCACTTCGCTTTCAGAATAAAATTCACTCCACTCCCCCTCCATCAGAACACTTCGAAAGCTGTTTTTTGTCAGCTCGGTCCATTCAGAAGTGCCGTTCGGTCCGTGAAACGAAATTAAATTTGACCGGTGTAAAAAGGCCATGTGAAGCGTGGTATTGTCACTAAACCCGCAGTAAACTTTTGGATTATTCCTGATCATCTCAAAATCAAGGTGCGGCAATATCCGGGCGCAACCCCAACCACCACGTACAGCAACAATCCCATCAATATCAGGGTTTTTAAAAAAGCTATTCAAATCCCTGGCACGCTGTTGGTCAGTCCCGGCCAGGTACCCATATTGCTCCTTAACATATTCACCAAAAACCACCTCAAACCCGAATGACTCAAGCTCCATTTTCATCCGTTCAAATTCTGAATCTTCATAGACAATTCCGGCCGGTGCCGTTAGTGCTACGCGGTCTCCCTTTTTTAGTCGCTTGGGTTTGCTAAGGGAATCGTAATCCTTTTTTCGGGAACCGCTAAATACAGACAGTCCCGCCATCCCCATACCGGCTGTTTTGATAAAATCCTTTCGTTTCATCTGGAATCAGTGTAAAGGTTATTTTTCTGAATATAGTTTTGAACTTCATCCGGCAAATTCATTAGTGCAAAAGAATCCGGGGCCTCCCGAATTTCGGTTGATGAAATATTCATTGGCTTATGATCTACAAATATGGTTTTTTCCAGAATCTCTGAACCAACACCACTGTGATCAGACCCCGGCCGGTCTACCACCATTAATGTGCACTCTTCAAGAATTTGATCGTATTTATGCCATTTATGAAAAGACTGAAGACTATCCTCACCCAGACAAAGAAAGAAAGTATAATCCGGATATTGATTTTTTAGGTGATGAATTGTCTGGAGTGTATAGGATGGCTTTGGCAAATCTTTTTCAATATCACTGATTTTGGTGTTATCACTCTCTTGAAAAGCAAGTTTTAACATGTTGTAGCGATGTTCAAAATCTGTCTTTCTTTGATCCGTCTTATGTGGAGGAACAGGTGTAAGAAGAATCCATATCTCATCGATTAAGCCGCTGTCCAGAAATGAGTTTACGGCTTCTAGATGTCCGTTATGAACCGGATCAAAAGACCCACCAAAAAGTCCAATCCGTTTCACAACAGGATCTGATTAGTTTTGAGCAACAGATTCATCGCCGGTAGCTTCACGTAAACCACTTTGGGCTCTGTCATAAAGATCTTCTACCCGGCTTCTGTTCTCTCCTCTCGGAAAAAGCTGCAGATAGGTTTCATAAGATTCGAGAGCCTTTTCAAATCGCTCAGCTTGGCGGTCAGCAACACTGTTTTCCGCATATAGAATATACGACTCCATCTGGTCTACCAGAGCCTTCTCAGCCCATGACGTTTCCGGGTAATCATCAATTACAATATCAAAATAGACGGCAGCAGCCTCATACCTGCTGGTTCGTTTATAAAATTCTCCGGCACTGTATGATTTACGGGCTAGTTTACTCCTCAATTCAGAAATATATTCTGATGCATCATCGCCATATTCAGAATTTGGAAATCGAGATAAGAGTAGCCTGAAATTCTCTATAGCCTGATATGTATACGATTGATCAAGGCGATACCTTGGGCTTAAATTGTAGTAACTGAGAGCTTTCTTAAAATCAGCTTCTTCCCGTTTTGGAGAGTTTGGGTGAAACTGGGCATATCTTTCATATTCAGATGCAGCCAACAGATATCTGCGATTGTTAAAATAGCTTTCAGCGAGATAAAACTGTGCTTCCTGTCCTATATCTGTTCCTCGACCTATAGATATCACGGATTCAAAAGCGCGGGCTGCTTCTGCATAATTCTCCTCTTCATATTGGTTTAGAGCCTTTTCATAAGCTACCTCGAGGGAATCGCCCTGTCGAATCAACTCATTGCTTTGGCATGAGGCAAAAAGAAGCACTGTTGCAAATAGAAATAATAGATTACGCATGTATTTAACTTTCACGATTTTTCAAAAATTTAATCAGATGTTGAAGATCTTGTTTATAGTTGGAATCACCAAATTCCTGAAGAGCATTTTCTGCCCGGCTGTAGTGCTGTAGATAATTATCTCTGGTTTCACCTTCTATTTCTTGTGTTTCAAAAATCTGAATCACCTCATCCACTTCAGGTTGTGACAGCGGTTTATTTTCGATATATCCAAGAATTTTATGCTGTTCTGCATCGCTGCATCGTTCTAACGCACTGAGCATCAATAATGTTTTCTTGCCCTCACGAATATCCCCGGCTTTCTTTTTGCCAAATTTTTCAGGATCACCATAAACATCAAGCCAGTCGTCCTGTATCTGAAAAGCAAGCCCGAGTGAATGCCCGATTATAGAGAGCTTTTCCAGCTGTTCCCGGTTAGCATTGCCGCACATACCCCCCATTTGCATAGACGCTCCGATCAATGCTCCTGTTTTTCCATCAATCATTTGATGGTACTCTTCGATGGAGACATCACTACGGGATTCAAATTCCATATCCATCGCCTGCCCTTCGCAAACTTTGTTAACTGCATTCAAAAACAGATTGCTGATTTTTTTGTGATCTACACTTTCAGAAATATTCTGTAATTGAAGCAGAGAATAAGTAAACATACTGTCTCCCGAAAGAATTGCCGTAGCTTCGTTCCATTTTTTATGAACGGAAGGTTCACCTCTTCGGCTGTCGGCCTGATCCATAATATCATCGTGGATCAGCGTAAAATTATGAAGGAGTTCAACGGCCAGTGCTGCAGGCATTGCTTTCTCTGGATCCGATCCGCAAATGCCACAGCTGATAAGAGATAAAATTGGCCGAATACGTTTACCGCCGTTATTCAATATATAACGTTGAGGACGATAAAGCGTTTCAGGTTTTGAAGGAAAATCCAGGTTTTGCAACTGTTTTTCAACTATTGTTGCATATGGTGCTAAAAAATCCAAAGGAGTCGTTTTATTACTGATTTAAAGGTTGCAAATATACAAAATACACAACTCATTATTTCAGATATCTCAAAATCAATAAAACAGATGGATTGTCGTATTCTTATCCTAGCAATCCAATCCGCTGGCTCTAATTTTATAAAGTGAATGCAACTGGTGGGTTATTCTGTATTTTTTTGTTCTTACGTTTGCCTCAGACATATCAAAATAATCACTTGCTTCCCTGGTGGTTGCATCCGGATGATTAATAAAGTAAAGGATGAAAATCTGTGAATCGTCGTCCAGTTCCTTAATGCATTCAAACAGCAACTCTTTTCTCTCCTGATCTACCAGACGATCAATTTGATTGGCGGGTTCAGACTCAGATCCTGTGATATATTCACTATCAACGTAGCGCTTATTTTTTTTGTACTGATTGAAATATTCATTTCGTGCAGTCGTCATCATATATGAAAGAAGAGACTTTGGATCCTTAAGCTTTCCGTCGACAATCCTTTCATAAACATTCAAAAAAGCTTGCTGTACACACTCCTTGGCAGCTTCTTCAGTTGCGGCCAGTGTCACTTGCAAATACTCTACCAATTTTGGAATAAGCTCTTCCAGAAGTTGATTTACCTGCCTTACATTTTCTTGTTGTATATAATTTACTAAAGCTGAATAATCTACCCTTTGACTTGCCTGAACACTCATATCACTTCCTCTTTGTTACATTTATTACTAAAGTTTTCTAAATCTTGATTTGAGAACTTCTACTTGAACTTATCGTCCAACCAATATATAGAATTAATTAATATTAGAATATTTTAATTGATGAAATTAATCTTTGTTAAATGACTCCTCTAAAATGATCAAATCGATTCTTTATCTTAAGATGTGACTTTATAAGACATACCAACTGAATTATCTGTTCACATCAAGTCCACCCATGAGAATTGATCCATCTACTGCTGTTAGGTTTTTTCTAGATACCTTAGACCGCTCCTCACCGGAACAGCTCATCCCCTCTTTTTTAAAATTTAACTCTCAGTTGAATACGCTTCACGTTTTTGGCCACGATATTAAGCTGACCGAAAATCAACATATATTCGTCATTGGTTCAGGTAAAGCATCCGTTGAAATGGCAAAAGCTGCAAGTGATATTTTAGGCCGAAAACTATCCGTTGGCATGCTCATTACGGATTCTGATCATAAAATTAACCTGCCTAAAAATATTGAAGTTCTGACTTCATCCCATCCAGTTCCTAATAAAGAGTCAGTTCATGCTGCCAACCGTTTGGTGGATTTTGTAGAATCTATACCCAAACACTCGATTGTGTTGAACCTTTTGTCGGGTGGTACCTCCTCTCTTCTCTGCAAACCGACTTCATCCATTCCATTTGAAGACATCGTTAAACTCTATCGAATACTGTTTAACAGCGGTATCGAGATTCATGAAATGAACTTAGTCAGAAAATCTGTCTCCGAAATTAAAGCGGGCCGACTTCTTCAATACTTAAATGATGTTCAGCTTTTTGATCTCATCATATCAGATGTTCCCAATAATAATATGAAGGATATTGGCAGCGGCCCGTCAATACATCAGAGTTTACGTTTTTCTCAAGTCATCGCACTTTTGAAAGATAGTGAGCTATGGCAGAGAATCCCTGAATCCATAAAATCTTATCTTTCAACCAGATCCCGCGAAAATGATCTTTTCGAAACCAATGAGATATTAAATCATCATAGTCGAATTATACTCTCTTCAGATAAAGTGGCAAGCCTTGCCAAAAATTTGATGGAACAAAAAGATATCAGGGTCACAAAAGATGAACAGCCCTGGACAGGATCCATCGAAGATTTTGAACAGCATATTGTTTCTAAAATTCCAACCGGTAAATCATCAGAAGAAGAACCGACAGCGTTTATATTTTTTGGCGAGTGCAGCATTGAAGTTACTGGAAGTGGAAAAGGCGGCAGAAATCAGGAGCTCGCTCTTCGGATGGCTAAACATTTAGACAAAATCGAACAAGAGATCATATTTTTGAGTGCCGGCACTGACGGTATTGACGGCCCTACGGACGTAGCCGGGGCTGTTGTCAACCAAAATAGTCTGAAAGAGGCAAGGAAGCTTGGCCTTGATGTGGATGATTTTTTAGGAAGAAATGATAGTTACTCATTTTTTGATAAACTTGGCGGACATATTAAAACGGGGCCAACCGGGAACAATGTGATGGATCTTCAGTTTCTGATTGTCCACTGAACAGGCATTTTTTTCAGATTTCCCTCCACTCCCTTGCTCAATTATTCGTATTTTAACCGATTCGAAGTTATTCTAACCTGAAAGTGTTTTTTAATGAAGCAGTTTACCCTTCAGCCCGATTCAAACTCAAAAAAATCATCCGACTTTCTCAACGATTTAAATGAACAGCAAAGAAAAGCTGCATCTCATGTAAACGGACCACTTTTAATTATTGCAGGTGCAGGTAGTGGTAAAACAAGAGTGCTCACCTATCGCATCGCGCATTTGCTCCAGAAGCAGTATGCCCTGCCAAAAAATATTCTTTCTCTTACATTCACAAATAAGGCCGCCCGCGAAATGCAGGAGCGTATTCAGGGGCTGATCGGTGAACAAGCGTCCGGGCTATGGATGGGTACATTCCACTCTATATTTTCAAAAATACTTCGTTTCGAGGCTGACAAGATCGGTTTTAACAGCCAGTATTCAATTTATGACACAACAGATGCAGAGAACGCCATCAAGCTGATTCTCAAAGAGCTGAATTACGATCCCCGTGAGATTCGTCCAAGAACCATTCAGTACAAAATCAGTGATGCTAAAAACCAGTTAATCTCCCCTGAACAGTATCAACACAGGTTTGTGCAAAGTACACTGGACGATATCACTGCGAGGGTTTATCAGATTTATGCCAAGCGGTTAAAACAGGCAAACGCTATGGACTTTGATGACCTGCTCATCAAACCCATCGAACTTTTCGAGGAACACCCTGACGTTCTGGAAAAGTACCAGGACCGATTCCGCTACATCATGATTGATGAGTACCAGGATACAAACCACGCTCAGTACAAAGTAACCCGAATGCTGGCCGATAAATACCAAAATATTTGTGTGGTAGGCGATGATGCACAAAGTATCTACTCCTTCAGGGGAGCGGATATCAGTAATATTCTGAATTTTAAGAATGATTACGACGATGCACTGGAAGTTCCTCTTGAACAAAATTATCGATCTACCAAGTTCATCCTTCAATGCGCCGACTCCATCATCAAGAAAAATGAAAAACAGCTCGAAAAAACACTTTGGACCGATAATGAAGAGGGTGAAACCGTTACGTTACTGGAAAATTTTGATGAGCGGGACGAAGCAAATCGTATAGCGAACTATATCCAAAATCTTAAGCTGCGTCACGGATATCAAAATAACGATTTCGCGATTTTGTACCGGACAAACTATCAGAGCAGGATATTTGAGGAGGCATTCAGACGAAAAGATATTACCTATCAGTTAGTGGGCGGGCTTTCTTTTTATCAACGAAAAGAGATTAAAGATGTGCTGGCATACTTAACGCTGCTCATCAACCCGGAGGATGAACAGGCTCTGCTTCGAATCATAAACGAACCCAGTCGCGGCATTGGCAATAAAACGCTGAATGAACTTCTCAAAAAAGCCCGCGCTACCGGACAGAGTGTCTGGAGAATTTTACACGATGTTGACTCTGCAGATATATATAAACCTGCAAAAGCCAAAATTGCAGATTTCATTCACATGATTGAAAGTTTGAAGGATCTGCTGGATTCCGGATCTCCAATACTGGACGTAACCAAGAAGATGCTGGAGAAAAGCGGCTACCTGAAGGCGTTGGTTGAGCAAAACGATGCGAAAGCTTTGACACGGCGAGACAACGTTCTGGAACTTCAAAATGCCATTGCGTACTATCAGCAAAACACGAAGAATCCGAAGCTTTCCAATTTTTTACAGGAGATCAACCTGATTACCGATTCGGACAAGTATGACGAAGATAAGCCTGCGGTAACCCTGATGACGGTTCACGCGTCGAAAGGCCTCGAATTTCCGGTCATCTTTATTGTCGGCCTGGAAGAAAACCTCTTTCCTATGGGGCCCAGAGAAGGTGAAGAAGCCAACACCGAAGAAGAGAGACGCCTCTTCTACGTAGCCATCACCCGTGCCGAGAAACAGCTCTTTTTCAGTTACAGTAAACTAAGGTACAAATATGGAGAAGAGCAGCGGCAGGCCCGATCCAGATTTTTAGATGAAGTAGATTCAGGAGTCGTCCGGAATGAAACTGGTTCAACAATACAGCAAAAACACAACCGTTTCGGGGAATCAAATAAAAACTCTGATAATACAACCATAGAATACGAGCACGACTGGAAATCTCCGATTCAATCCAAAAAACCGTCATCAACTTCCTCAACCTATGAATATGAGTATGATGATGATCCTTTTAGAACAGGAGTGCAGGTCATACATCCAAAGTTCGGACCCGGGAAAATAATTAAGCGGGCAGGATCAGGCAAAGATTCCAGAGTTGTTGTATTTTTTAAGAGTCGCGGACAAAAAACATTAATGCTTAGGGCCGCAAAGTTAAAAGTTCTCAGTTAATCGAGGAAAATCCCTTGTTAAAATCTTTACGTACTGCCACTCTGGGAGTGGTTCTATCTTTATGTATGTCGGTTAGTGCTTTTGCCCAGATATCACTATCGGCCGAAAATATGGCTTTGGGTGGTGGTGGAACTGCGTACCTTACCGGTTACGAAGCGCTGTTTGTTAATCCCGCAAATCTGCACATACAAGAGAAAAATTATTCGCTTCAAATTTCTTTACTACAGGGCGGAGTTTACAACGAGTATCTTTTGCCGGAGACTGATTTCTCCGTAAGGTCACAACATTTTCGATCTGCGTTTCTACCCTACAAAAGCCTGAACAGTGATTATGAACTGATCGAAGCGGACAGAAGCTCTATTTTGAGAAGAAACTATCCCGGTTCTCGCAGGGTTGCACCATTTCAGTCAATGGCCGATCTGCACTGGTTTGGAGTAAAATGGCAGGGAGACAGAAAATCATACGCTTTATCTCTTCGCAGCAGAGTATTCAGTAAATATGAGCTGGGCAAAGGATATTTCTCATCTACAGCTGTAAAAGATGGCGATAACCTTTACTTCGATCGATCCTTCCGCCATCAATATCAGACAATGCATGAACTCTCTTTTGGATATGCTGAAACCTTTGATTTTTTAAGCGGGTTATCTCCTCAACTTTCGGAGTTCATAGTCGGAATTGCTCCAAAAATTGTTGTTGCAGGCTCACGCATTGATGCCCGCTACGACAATGTATACGAGTATCACGATGGTGATGAAAATTGGATAAGATCTGCCCAATATCAACAGGGCAGCACAGGATCTTTTACTGACAATCAGTCCCTCTTCAATCAAAATGATACGTTTTCATTTCTGGATGGTTCTTTCTCAGAACTTTCTAAACCGGCCGGCGTCGGTTTTGGCCTGGATGTTGGGATCACATACATGATCACATTCGGTGGAGATCTCTCCCTCCTTCAGCGAGAGAAGGCCACTACACGAAAGTCACTTCGGCTAAGCTTTTCAATTACAGATTTAGGTGCGATCTACCAGTTTGACAAGCCATACAAAATGGATTCGCAAGAGATTGAAGAAGAACTCACAGAACTCCCTGGAGTATCTGATATTAGATTTTCCGGTGCTCCAAATGAACATTGGTTCTTTCTAAATGATCAGGACGACACACCTTTTGAACTCAATTCTGACCGATCTGAGGATACATTCTACAGCATGATGCCGACATCCATTCAGGCCGGAGCTCTGTTTCAAATTAATAGGATTAAGCTGATGAGTGATGTACGTCTGCCTGTCATAAATCATGAATTTGCATCAAAAGCTCCTGTCGTATACTTAGGCACAGAGCTGAAACTCCTACCTTTTTTACCATTGCGCTTTGGTACACGCATTGCTCCGCATCTGCCCGGTTATTACACATTAGGTATAGGCTTCGAAAGCAAGTATTTTGAATTAAATATGGCATTAAAGGTTAAGAGTAGTCAGATTGGCCCCACGAATGAGATTGTTGGAGCATCTATGGCCGGAATCAAGATTTACATTCCATAGATCGTGTATCTACACTAATTTTTATTCGCTCTGCACGCGAGCGATAAGATGACTGACCAAGTGTCATGTAATATCTCGCTCCACTCAATATGGCAGAACAGAAAAAGAAGATATGACGTTATGGTACCAACCATATTTTTGGCTTCGAATTTGCGACTTATTAGAGAAACAGCTAAAAAAATTAATTTAAGTCATATACATGTTTGACCAACGGTTTAAAATACAGACGACATTTGACGATCAGGGCGAAAACTTCGATGATTTTGAACAAGCCATCCCCTTGATGAGTGAAGAGGAGGAAAAAAGGCTGACAGAATCAGAAGTACCTGATAATCTACCCATCCTACCCCTGAAAAATACAGTACTTTTCCCGGGTGTCGTTGTTCCAATTACGGTAGGCAGAGACCGTTCACTCGCACTGGTAAAAGAAGCTTATGAAAGTGATAAAACCATCGGTGTAGTCACGCAAAAAGATGAATCCGTTGAGGATCCTGAAGCTGCCGACATGTACAAGTACGGAACTGTGGCTCAGATTTTGAAATTGATCAAAATGCCTGATGGCAGTAAGAGTGTAGTCATTCAGGGTAAAAGCGTTATTGAAATTGAAAAGTTTACTCAAACGGATCCCTTCTTTCGGGCTGATGTACAACCCGTTCAGCAGGAAATGGATATAAGCGGAGTGGAGCTTGATGCTTCCATGCGATCCATCAAAGAAACGGCTAGTAAAATTGTAAATCTCTCTCCAAATATTCCGTCTGAAGCATCCATTGCTATCAACAATATTTCAAGCCCGGCATTTCTGCTAAACTTTATTTCTTCAAACCTGCAGGTTTCCATTGCTGAAAAACAGGGGATTCTTGAAATCAAAAAGTTTACCGAAAGACTCGAAAAAGTGATGGAGTTTTTGAATAAAGAACTTCAGGTACTGAATCTTAGCGAAGAGATTCGCTCTAAGGTGAAGACCGATATCGACGATCAGCAGCGCGACTTCTACCTCCGTCAGCAAATGAAGGCGATTCAGGAAGCACTTGGCGAAGATAGCGAGCAGCAGGATATCGAGAAGCTGAGAAATCGACTTGACGAGAAAGAAGGATTAAGCGATGATGCCATAGAAACTGTTGAAAAAGAACTTCAGCGGCTTGAAATGACGCCCAACTCCTCTCCAAATTATGGAATCATACATGCCTACATCGAGTGGATACTGGATCTGCCGTGGGGCGAATTTTCCGACGATAAGCTGGATCTGAAACGAGCCCGGAAAATCCTTGATGAGGATCACTACGGACTGGAGAAGGTCAAAAAAAGAATTGTGGAGTACCTGGCTGTTCTGAAATTGAAGAAAGATATGAAAGCGCCGATCCTCTGCTTTTACGGACCTCCCGGCGTTGGTAAAACATCCCTTGGTAAGTCGATTGCACGTGCATTGAATCGAGAGTTTGAACGATTCAGCCTCGGCGGTATTCATGATGAAGCAGAAATTCGCGGTCACAGACGTACATATATTGGTGCACTTCCCGGTCGTATTCTTCGTTCGATGAAAAAAGCCAGTAAAGGAAACCCGGTAATGATGCTGGACGAGATCGATAAGGTAGGATCTGATTTCCGCGGTGATCCCACATCAGCCCTGCTTGAAGTTCTAGACCCCGAGCAGAATGATTCGTTTATGGATAATTATCTGGAATTGGAGTATGATCTTTCAAAAGTTTTGTTCATCGCTACGGCAAATTCGCTGGATACCATTCCGGCTCCGCTACGCGATCGTATGGAGATCATCAATATCAGCGGTTATACACAGGAAGAAAAAACTGAGATTGCGAAAAAATATCTGATTCCAAAACAGATTGAGGAAAACGGACTTAGTAAAAAACAGTTCAAAATTTCTACCAAAGCGATCGAGAAGATTATTGATGAATACACACGTGAATCAGGCGTGCGTGGTCTTGAGCGACAAATCGGAGCTGTTTGCCGTAATGTAGCAGCACAAATTGCAAGTGACGATATCGAGAAAATGAGTGTTGGCGTAAACGACATTCAGGATATTCTTGGTAAACGTAAATTTTTCTCTGATGTAGCTGAGCGAACAACCGTCCCCGGTGTAGCCACCGGTTTAGCATGGACTCCATACGGAGGAGACATTCTCTTTATTGAAGCGAGCGTATCCAGAGGGTCCGGAAAGCTTCATATCACCGGTCAGTTGGGAGACGTAATGAAAGAGTCGGCCATGCTGGCAATCAGCTATCTGAGAGCTCGCTACGAAGAACTCAATATTCCTGAAGAGGCATTCAAATATTGGGATCTCCATATTCACGTCCCACAGGGCGCGGTTCCAAAAGACGGGCCATCGGCCGGGGTTGCACTGTTAAGTGCCGTGGCGTCAATCTTTACCCAGCGTAAAGTAAAAGGTACCTTGGCCATGACCGGAGAAATTACCCTTCGCGGAATGGTTCTGCCTGTAGGCGGAATCAAAGAGAAAGTATTGGCCGCTAAACGCGCCGGTATTGAGAAGGTATTCCTGCCGAATAAGAATGAGAAAGATGTTGACGAAATTGAGGAAGATGTAATCGGAAATCTTGAGGTTAAATATCTTGAACGAATGGAACCGATACTAGACCTGATACTTGAAGATGAAGTGGTTGAAGATCCAAAAGAGTTCTTTAAAGTTCCCGAATCTCATAAAAATCAGATTTCAGGCAACAACGCCAGTAACGATTCAACTAAAGAAGTAACTGTAATGGATTAATTTCTCAGGGGTCCATTGCCAGACATTTTAAAAGCCGGACAGATCAGCTCTGTTCGGCTTTTCTATTTTCTGCTGTAGAGTTCCTTGTAGTAAATCAGTCCGTAAAACCATGATTTTCCGAAAGGGAAATACCACTTGTTAAACTCTTCCCGACTTATCACTTCTAACTGATAAAATCTCAGGCTTTTTATATAAACACGATACAATCCGAAGTAGATCATTAAATAGAAAATCATCCATCGATTTAATTCTGAAATGAAAGTCCAAATCAAATAAATTAGAATAGGCAGAACAACGAATAAAATATATTTTATTGATGATCGCAGTTCGGTCCTTCCATCTGTAATTTTTAATTATCAAACTGAAGTTTTGTTCTCAGTAAATACTATATGAAAAAAGGCCGCATCATACAGTCCACGGGAAAATGGTACAAAGTCAGCTGTGATGGTGAAATCATCGACAGCCGTCTTCCGGGCAAATTTCGACTTGATAAAAAAGAGGTAACCAATCCTGTTGCCGTGGGTGATTATGTAGACATTATCGTCGGTGACGACGGTACCGGATCCATACAGAAGATTCATGATAGAGAGAACTACATCCCCCGTCAGGCAACTCACGGCCGCAGAGGCGAGCAGATCCTGGTCTCAAATGTGGATCGCGCCTGGATGGTTCAGTCCGTAAAACAACCCAAGCTGAATACCGGATTTATTGACCGTTTTTTAGTGACCTGTGAGGCTTATGAAGTGCCCGGCGGAGTTATCTTCAACAAGATGGATCTTGCCAAATCGGGTGGTAAAGCACATGTTCAGGAGCTTTCAGAGCTTTATCAGTCTCTCGGATATGAAACTGCCATCACTTCTGCGGAAACGGGTGACACCGATGATTTGAAAAGCAAGATTATCGGAAAAACATCTGTTTTCATCGGACCGTCCGGCGTAGGAAAAACCTCACTTCTCAATCAGATTGAACCCGGTTTACAACTCAAGGTTGGCGAAATATCATCCTATTCACAGAAAGGAAAACACACCACCACATTTGCCCGGCTCATTCCTCTCAGCGATGGTGGTTTTGTGGTTGATACACCCGGAATCCGCGAATTTGGATTGGTTGATATCGAAAAGATGGAGCTCTCACTATACTTTCCCGAAATGATCGAACCCCGTCAGAACTGCAAATTCTACAACTGTACGCACTATCACGAGCCAAAGTGCGGTGTGGTGGAGGCTTTTGAAGAAGGGAAAATTGCAGCCAGCAGATACCACTCTTATCTCAATATTCTTGAATCTTTGGAAAAATAAGCTGATAATTTCATTAATAATCCGTTCAAAATCTGTAACAATTGAAGGTTTTATTACTCATTTAATACAAATTGGAATAGGTAAAATACAAGTCAACTAATTTTAGCTGTTCCATTCATACAGATTTTTAATCATCGGTTTGATCTTTCACAATTATTTACAAACTTCTAAAATCGTATAAATAAATACATATCATTTATGAAAACTGTGCTACAGATAAAAAAATCACTATTTCTATTTGCAACTTGCATTTTTATATCCCTGGCAGGTGTAAATACAGCTTCTGCTCAATTTGATGATGCCGGTGAAATACTTCGTTCCGGTACAAATGATGCAAATTTACTTTTACAAGAGTATCTCAAACCATTTGCCAACGGGTTTGGTGCAGACCTTAACTCAGGGTGGATAAACACAGCAAAACCCTACGGCACACTCGGATTCGATCTGCGAATTAGTGCAGGTATAGCGATTGTTCCTACAGGCGACCGAAGTTTTAACGTGGATGAACTGAATTTCGAAAATCTTGAACGGGTAGACGGTCCGTTTGAAGCCCAAACTGCCTTCGGTGAGGATGTGCAGGGACCGGAAATGGGTGTTTTCGGCACAAACCCTTTTACAGGTTTACGAGAAGAGATCACTCGATTCACAATGCCCGAAGGAACAGGATACCCGTATGTGCCAGCTCCTATGATTCAGGGTACTGTTGGAATTATTAAAGATACGGATATCTCGATAAGATATATGCCGACCGTTACCGTAGAGGACATCAACACCAGCCTATTTGGTTTTGGTGTTAAGCATGGATTAAACCAGTGGCTTCCTGGCGGATCTGTTTTACCAGTCGATCTCTCAGTTCAACTCGGATACACTAATTTAAATTCTGATTTTGGGTTCGAGGTAAATCCAGAAGAGGGGCAGGACATTTACAACCCGTATGCAGGAAACCCCAGTTTGTGGGACGATCAGGCGCTTGAGCTTGAAGCCAGCGGATTTACAGGAAATCTCCTGGTAGGCAAAAACCTGCCTATCATTTCAGTGTATGGCGGTATTGGTTTTCAAACTTCAAGTATGACACTCAAGTCACCGGGCTCCTACCCTGTCACTGTTTTCAATGAAGATTTCAATCCCGCAGACAGTTCAGAAGAGACCCGGGAAAAAATAATTGAACGACTTGATGAACCGATCGATCTGAGTTTTGACGGATCAAACAGTATTCATGCTATGGCCGGTTTCAGATTGCGTCTTGCAATACTCACAGTATCCGGCTCTTATACCCTTTCCAACTATCCGGTTGCAAATATTGGTGTTGGCATAAGCTTTAGATAATATTTATCCGACTCTAACAAGCACGATTTGGGAAACTGAATCGTGCTTTTTTTATTCCAGATGATCTCTCAATAATAAATTCGGGTTCCCGACAGGCTATCTTAAGCATATCGCAGTCTAAATGAATCAACCAAAAAGTTATATCTGTTCTAATTACTTGATATATGAAACTAATCTGTTGTACGTTGTAATCGTATAGGTATAAAATAAAATATATATGTTATGAGTGTATTGAAGCCTTTCTTACTTCTAATCTCGCTATTCATTGTAATTGGCTGTGCCAGTACAGAGCCGAAAACTGAGAGCTCAAAATTTGAATTTCAGTTTGAGGATCAAACGTATGAAATTATCGGGTTGATCTCTCCCGATGGTGAGTCATTAAACGATCTTGTACTGCGTGATGACCGTGAAATTGTATTTTGGACCAGGGATGATAATCAGGACGGTACTATGGATCGCGTAATGCGGGGGGAGATCTCTTTAGAACGGGCGAACGAAATTTACAGAACCGGAATTCGTCTTGCAAATGAAGAGGGAAAGTATGAACAAAAACCCCATCCCAGAACTTTTGAGTTTGCCGACGAGCAATATATCTACACTTTGGTCACCGTAATGGGTGATTCTGAAGACAGTTACAATCTATTCTCCGTATATAACGTGGAAACCGAAGTGGAGACCAAATTGAGGGACAGCAACCACAGCGGTCAATTGGATGAAAACCAATTTGAGCATGAAGAGTACATTCGATGGCAGCGTCTCTATGAAAAAGCACTGGAAAAAGGAATAGACGAAAGAAGAATTCAACGAACGGATGAAGGTACTTATATCGTACTCGTGGACCGCGATTTGACATCACAATAAAGTGATTTTAATGATCCCCGAACCAACAGTGCTGCAATGAATTTGCTCAAGGAATTAAGAACTTAAGTGCGAGGTATAATATTTGAATTTGAGCAGTCAAAAAATCCTTTTATAACGTGAGTAAGGAGGGGATTTTTCAATGCCTTTACATTCATTTTATATTGAACTCACGTTAACTAGTGTGCCTCAAGCCAGTTCTCAGCCAAGCCAGTCTCTACATCCAAAGGCACTTTTAGCTCGTAGGCGCTTTCCATCATCTGCTCAATATTTAAAGGAACAGAATCTTTCTCATCATCATGGATTTCGAAAATCAATTCGTCATGAACCTGAAGCAACATTTTTGATTTCAGATTTTCATCCAGCAGATAATCGTGAATACGAATCATTGCCAATTTGATGATATCTGCGGCAGTTCCCTGAATTGGCATATTAATCGCTGTTCGTTCTGCAAATCCACGGACATTCCAATTTTTGGAATTGATATCCGGAATATATCGTCTGCGTCCCATCAGGGTAGATACGTACCCGTTCTCTTTAGCAAATTCAATCGTGTCATCAATATATGTCTTAATGCCGGGAAAGCGTCCAAAATACTGATCGATCATATCCTTTCCTTCAGAGTTGCTGATGCCCAGGCGCGACGCTAAACCGTAAGCACTCACTCCATAGGGAATACCAAAATTCACTTCCTTTGCTTTACGACGCTTATTTGGCGTTACATCCTCAATCGAATCAAGATTAAAAATCTCCTTAGCTGTACGTGCATGGATATCCTCTCCATTCTTGAACGCTTCAATCATATTTTCATCGCCTGACATTGAAGCGATAACCCGCAATTCCACCTGCGAATAGTCGGCAGCCAGAAGCTTAAATCCATCAGCCGGTACAAACGCTTTTCGAATTTCACGCCCTCTTTTTGTTCGTATCGGAATATTCTGAAGATTCGGATTAGACGAAGAGAGTCTGCCGGTTGCGGCTATGGTTTGATTAAAATTGGTGTGTATACGCCCTGTATCCGGATTCACCAGCTTTGGCAGTGCATCCACATAAGTGGATTTTAGTTTCGAAAGACTGCGATAATCGAGAACCATTGCGGGTACCTCATATTCACTTGCAAGCTCCGAAAGCACGGCTTCTGATGTGGAATATTGACCGGTTTTTGTCTTTTTTCCGGCCGGAATCTCCATCTTATCAAAAAGAACCTCACCCAGCTGTTTAGGTGAATTGAGATTGAACTCCTCTCCTGTTATCTCAAATATCTCCTTCTCTATCTTTTCAATATCGTTGTTCAGGTCTTCAGAAAATGCATTCAGCATCTCCACATCAATTTTTACACCCTTCTCTTCCATATCACCTAAAACTTCGATCAGAGGAAATTCCAGTTGATTAGCAATGTTCAGCAGCTCATCATCCTCAAGTTCCTTAATAAACTTCTCAAAGAGGCGATAGGTAATGTCAGCGTCTTCACAAGCATAGTTCACAATTTCTGTATAGGGAATATCGGCCATAGACTTCTGTTTCTTACCTTTGCCGATCAGTGCTTCTATAGCAACCGGTTCATACTTAAGATACTTTTTCGCCAGGGTGTCCATCTTCAGCCTTTGATTGGCATCAATCAGATACGCAGCTACCATCGTATCAAAAATTTCTCCCTCTAAGGTAAAGCCGGCCCTTTTTAAAATCAGGTAGTCAAACTTATAGTTGTGTGCAATTTTACGGCTCTCTGTATTTTCAAAAAGCGGTTTAAGCAGTTCTATTACCTCTTCTTGAGGCAGAGCATCTTCTACATTCACCGGAATGTACCAGGCAACTTCGGGTTTGGCACTTAGAGAAATACCCACCAGATTTGCAACCATCGGATCGGGGCTGTCTGTCTCTGTATCAAAACAGAGCTCTTTCGCATTTTCCAACTGTTTTACAACAGCTATGATCTCCTCTTTGCTTACAGCCAGATTGTATGCTACTGCATCTTCATTCAGAGATCCATTTTCATTGTCTTCTTCGTTTGAACCAAAAAGGGTACCCTGCCCGCCGGGCTCCTCCCCCAGATATTTCCTGGTTAATGTCCGAAACTCCATTCGCTTAAAAAAGAGTCCCAGCTCTTTCTTGTTAGGCCCTTCCCATTCCAGATCTTCCCACGGCTGTACATCCGGCACATCTATTTTGATACTTACCATCTCCTTGGCATGCATTGCCTGCTCGGCATGTTCTGTTAATCCTGTACGGTGCCTTTTGGATTTCATATTTGGGGCTTCCTCAATTGCTTTCTCAAGTGATCCGTATTTATTGATCAGCTTGGGTGCACCCTTTTTTCCAATGCCTTTTACACCGGGTATGTTGTCAGAAGTATCACCGATTATAGCCAGAACGTCGATCACCTTTTCCGGGCCAACTCCAAAATAGTCATGCACGCCATCACGGTCTATCACGATAAAACCACCGTTTTTGTTATCCGGTTTAATCATCGTAATGTGATCATCAACCAACTGCATAAAATCCTTATCAGGGGTTACGAGATACACATCAACGTGCTCAGCCTGAGCGTTGTAGGCAATGGTTCCTATGATATCATCCGCCTCATATCCGTCCTGCTGAATATTGTCTATTCCAAATTTGTCAATCATCTCCTTGATAAGTGGAATACCCACTTTAAGTTCTTCAGGCTGGGGTGGGCGATTCGCTTTGTACTGCTCATCCAGATGATGGCGAAACGTTGGGGCATGAGTATCCCATGCTACAGCAATGTGCGTTGGCTCCTCCTCTTCAAGCAATTTAGCCAGTGTATTTGCAAATCCGAGAATGGGTCCTGTTGCAATTCCTTCTGAATTCTTGAGTCTGCTGTTTATAAATGCGAAATGAGCGCGATACGCCAGTGCCATTCCATCGAGTAGGTATAACTTTTTTTTGGCCATTTTTTAAGCTAACTATTTTACTATTTTTACCTGAAGATATGATTTACGATGGATAACACAGAATATAGATTCTGATCATTCCATAACCCCGGTTTTACCTATGTCTACTATTACATCCATACTTGTTCCAACAGATTTTTCCAGCAAATCCGATACGGCTGTGCGTTACGCTTGCGAAATTGCTTCATATACGGGGGCGAAGGTCATGTTCATGCACGTGATTGAGCAGCCTTACGATTTTCCTTCGCGAGTAGAAAACGTATTAGAAAATAAAAAATCGGATAGTGCTAAAAAATTGTCGGAGCTTATAGATGGTCTTCATTCTACTGATGATTTTCGACACGTAAACATGAAAGGCTCTGTAGAAGTGGGAAGCCCCTCTACTATGTTTTTAAATGCGGCTAAAACCGGTGAGTTTGACATGATTGTTGTTGGTTTAGGGGGAGAACATGATCTAAAAAAAGCGATCTACGGCAGCATAACAAACAACATCTTACTGGAGAGCCCTATCCCTGTGTTTGCCATGTCTAAGCAGGTGGACTACAGACAGCCTAAACATCTGGTGTTTGCCACCGGTCTCCGGAATCAGGACATCAAACCAATCAAGCAGATGAAAAGATTCTCTATTGAGCTGGGAATAAAATTGAGAATTGTACATATCGTAGAGAAAAAGGAAATTCGTGAAGAGAAAGGGAAAAAATTCCAGAAAAAGCTTCGCAAAGAGCTAAAAGATGATACACTTCAAGTGGAATTTTATGAAGACAAATCTTTCCTGGAGGGTATAACCCGGCTAATCGGCGGTGATCAGCATACCATATTGGTTACTACCCGCTATAAAAGACGGTTTATAGAGTGGCTCATCACACGCAGCAACGCGCGGGTTCTTGCCCAGATTGCAGCTGTTCCTCTAATTATGATTCCGAACGATTAGATACCAAAATTTAAAAACCGCTGCTCTATTGAACAGCGGTCTCGTTTCTTTCCTGATATTTAAATTCAGAAGGCTATACGAATTTGATCTTTATTCCCCAGGGCAGGTTCCCCATACAGGTTTATAGCTTTCCTGCAAAATCGCATCCCCTGCTGCAAAACCTACCGGTTCTGAATTAATCAGTTCAACACACCAGTCGGTCAGATCTTGGTCAAAGGAGCTTGCATCAAAAAACATACGGTACATATCGGTCACGCTGTTTACGTCCCAATTGCCAATATCTTGATTAAATGCTCCATTACCATTAAACATGCGACTCATATCCGTCACGTTACTTACATCCCAGTTGCCTATATCCTGATCGAATACATACGCAGCTTCAAACATCTCGCTCATATTGGTCACATTACTTACATCCCAATTTCCAATATATTGGTTAAATTCTTTTGCCACACTAAACATTTGGTACATATTCGTCACGCTGCTTACATCCCAGCTGCCAATATCTTGGTTAAAACTTTCTGCCCAAAAAAACATCGAACTCATATCCGTTACGCTACTTACATTCCAGCTACTAATATCTTGATTGAAAGAAAGTGCACCCCTAAACATCTCATTCATGTCGGTCACACTACTCACATCCCAATGAGTAATATCTTCATTAAAATCCGTTTCATCCATAAACATATCATTCATTTCGGTTATGCTACTAGTACAGCTTGTTGAAGCATTATCCGGTGTAATCATTTCACGGGTACGTTTTGTATAAAGTTCATCATTTACATAGCCTATATCACCCACTTCAGCCTCCTTACAAAGGATAGTGATCTCATTTTCTGCAAGGGAAAACGCATCAGATGGACAGGTTCCCCATACAGGTTTGTAGTTTTCATTGAGGATAGCACTGTTTCTCGCAAAATTATCCGGTTCAGTATCTATAAGTCTGACGCACCAGCCTCGAAGATCCTGGTTGAAGGAAGAAGCGTTCCAAAATAGATTTCTCATGTCTTCCACGTTACTCACATCCCATCCACCAATGTCCTGATTGAATGAATCTGACAAGTAGAACATCCAACTCATATCTATTACATTGCTCACATCCCAATCGCTGATATCCTGATCAAATGACATTTCACGGAACATACTTTGCATTTCTGTCACTCTGCTAACATCCCAGCCACCAATATTCTGATCAAAAGATGTGGCTTTACTGAACATAGAGGACATATTTTCTACATTACTCACATTCCATTCCCCAATATCCTGGTTAAACGCCTCCGCTTGACTAAACATTATACTCATATCCGTCACACTGCTTACATCCCAGCCGCCAATATTCTGATTGAATGAAGAAGCTTTCCAAAACATTTTATCCATGAAAGTCACACTGCTAACATCCCAGCCACCAATATTCTGATCAAAAGATGTGGCTTTATTAAACATAGAGGACATGTTTTCTACATTACTCACATTCCATCCCCCAATGTCCTGATTAAACGCCTCCGCCTGATTAAACATCTTACTCATATCTGTCACACTGCTCACATTCCAGCCACCAATATTCTGATCAAAAGATGTGGCTTTACTGAACATAGAGGACATATTTTCTACATTACTCACATTCCATTCCCCAATATCCTGGTTAAACGCCTCCGCTTGACTAAACATTATACTCATATCCGTCACACTGCTTACATCCCAGCCGCCAATATTCTGATTGAATGAAGAAGCTTTCCAAAACATTTTATCCATGAAAGTCACACTGCTAACATCCCAGCCACCAATATTCTGATCAAAAGATGTGGCTTTATTAAACATAGAGGACATGTTTTCTACATTACTCACATTCCATCCCCCAATGTCCTGATTAAACGCCTCCGCCTGATTAAACATCTTACTCATATCTGTCACACTGCTCACATTCCAGCTGCCAATATCCTGATTAAACGAAGTTGCATTGGAAAACATTATGCTCATATACGTCACACTACTTACATCCCAGCCGCCAATATTCTGATTGAATGATGATGCCCCTGCAAACATTCTATCCATGAAAGTCACTCTATTCACATCCCAGCTATCAAGATTTTGGTTAAAGCTTTCAGCACCAACAAACATAGCGCCCATGTCAGTAACTTGACTTACATCCCAGTTGCTGAGGTCTTGATTGAAAGATTCTGCATTGTTAAACAAACTGCGCATCTTTGTCACACTACTCACATCCCAATGGCTGATATCTTCATTAAAACCAGTCTCACTTCTAAACATTTCATTCATATCAACTATACCGCTTGTACACGTTGTGGATGCATTTTCAGGGGAAATCATTTCACGGCTACGCTTGGTGTACTCTACCCCGTTTACTGTACCTGTATCACCGACTTCAGCATCCGCACACTTAATCGTGACTTCATTATCAGCCAAAAAGAATGGATCCATCTCTTCAAAATTGGCCGTCAGAGAGTAGTTCTTGTCTGCCGTAAAGGTCAGAGGATTCTCCGAACTCTCCAGGTCGCCCGTCCAGCCAGTAAAGTTATATCCGTCTTCAGCTTGAGCCTGCAGCTCCACTGTGTCTCCCTCTTCGTAAGTTTCACTGTCTGACGGGGTAATTTTACCGGCACCTGACGGGTTCAAATCGACCGATACGTTAAAGATTTCAGGTTCCGGCTCCTGCTCTCCGTTTTCCGGGCCGGATGGACCCGAATCTCCGCAGGAGATTAGATAAAGTGTAGCTATGAATAATATGATGAATAGTTTTAGTGATCGTTTCATAAATGAAGTAATTTCCCATTTGATTTTAATTTACACATAATTATATGCGTAATGTCTTGGGAAAAACTGTCATTAAATGATTAGCGATCACTTCATAGTCACACTTTACGTGCAAATTTTAGGGCATTTACTTACTATATTTCAACCGGAATCACTTTCAGTAAATCCGGTAATTAATTACAATTAAACCACAGGTTTAATCACGTATTCTTTTTGATAAATACCGCTGATAAAACAAAAAAGCCGATTAACAAAGTACAATGTGATCAGGTATACCAGATTTTCTATCTATTATATTTTCTACAAATTGATCCACAGTCAGGTTTAAGAGAGATTTTTTTACCTGCCTGCAAGCTCTTTAAGCCTAGCAATCTCTTCTGACCATCTTTCCGTATTTGGAGTTTCCAAAATCATAGGGATTCCGTTAAAGCGATCATCTTTCATAATCAGCTCAAAGGGAGTCCACCCAATAAAACCGTCGCCAAGGCTGTCATGCCTGTCAACCTGAGTTCCCAGCTCTTTTTTGGAATCGTTGAGATGCATTCCCATCAGTTTTTCAAAGCCAAGTATTTTCTCAAACTGCTCAAATGTGTCCTTAAACCCCTCTTCGGTAGAAATTTCATACCCGCCGGCAAACGCGTGTGCCGTATCAATACAAACGCCTACTCGGTCCTGATTATCTACCTGTTCCATAATCTCCGCTAGGTGCTCAAACCGAAACCCCATGTTTGTACCCTGACCTGCTGTGTTTTCAATGACGGCTTTGGTGAATTCGGTCTGATCCAGTGCAATATTGATGGATTCCGCAATACGTGATAAACACTCTGTTTCTGAAATCTTTTTAAGATGACTGCCGGGATGGAAGTTCAGAAGCTTAATTCCCAGCTGTTCACACCGTTGAAGCTCTATTAAAAAAGCATCTCTTGATTTTTGAAGTTTCGCCTCTTCGGGGTGACCCAAATTAATCAGGTAGCTGTCGTGAGGAATAACAGCATCCATGCTGTAGCCATACTTTTCGCATTCACTTTTAAACCCTTCAATATTTTCATTTGAAAGTGGCTTTGCTTTCCACTGACGCTGATTTTTAGTAAATAATGCGAATCCGGTCGCCCCGATTTCGTGAGCTCTTTGAGGTACATTTTCAACACCGCCTGCCGCACTTACATGTGCTCCAATAAACTTCATTTTCTATGATTTTTTTAGTTTTACTATTACCGCCTGAAGATAATGATGTAAGCAGTCAGAGTACAGAAATGAGATTATTGAATTCTATGGGTTTGCTGTTTTTATGTTTTCTCTCGATTCATCTCACTGAAACAGCCAAAGTTTCAGCGGAACTCAGCGATTTCATCTGCGTAAGTCTACGAGAAAATGAAAAAGTTTGATCGATGATATTCAAATGATCGCCTCTATCTTAATCATTTTTTTTAAACGAGCCCTCTGTTCGGCGATGATAATTATGATGCTCCAAACCCCGGGTTCCGTTTCACTTTACCAGGGGCTATTGTTGTAGCACCCCTACCGGGGTTTTATTCAACCAAAACTCGATCTAATAAACTACAGTTTTCTTATTCTTCAACATTTTTGGGCTCTAATCCACTCTAATTAATAACAGGCCTTTCTGTTCAGCATTGACAAACGAT
>NZ_JAWLDW010000002.1:0-7258 GCF_041686455.1 Rhodohalobacter sp. | reverse complement strand
TCAGCATTGACAAACGATATGATTCTGTCTTTTACCTTGCTAAGGTGCAAATTATACCAGCGAAACTCAGCAATTTTTATCTGCGAAAATCTGCGAGAAAATGAGGGAGGTTGATTGGTGGTATTCAAATTTCTTCATTCAAAATCCCCAAAGCTCCCTTTCACATCTAAAATCTACTTTTCGTATACTGTTTTGAAATTTGATCAACCATTTGCATCCGCTTATGAAATTCAAGGTCCCGCATACGCTTGTCCTCCTTTTCTTTTTAATGATATTTGCTTTGATTCTCACCTGGGTTATTCCTTCCGGCGAATTTCAGACCGAAGTAACTGATCAGGGCCGGGAGATGGTAGTGCCGGGTACCTTCACCGAAGTCGCCGAAAAAGAGATGCTCTCCCCTCTGTCGCTATTCACGGTTGTGCCGCGCGCACTGGCCGATGCTCAGGGAATTATATTCTTTGTATTGATTATAGGAGGTGCACTGGCCGTGGTTCGTGAGACCGGAGCCATTGATGCACTATTGGGTAAAATGATCAATCGATATGGCGACAAACCCTTTCTGTTACTCTTTTTTGCGATGTTTGCTTTTGCAGCGGCATCAGCCACGCTGGGTATGGCAGAGGAATACATCCCTTTTGCCGTTATTTTGATATCGGTCTGCGCTGCTCTCCGGCTCGATGCTATTACAGCAATCGGGACAATGGTAATTGGTTACGGTATTGGCTACGGGATTGCATTGATGAACCCATTTACGCTTCTGGTAGCACAAGAAGTTGCTGAGCTACAGCCCGCATCCGGGATTGAATACAGGGCTATATTGGCTGTCCCATTCCTTGCTGTTGGTTTTCATCACGTCTGGAGCTACGCAAGTAAAATACTGGAGGATCCTTCCAAGAGCCTGATGGCCGGGGCTATTGCAACAAAGGCATCAAAAGGACAAACAACGTACCCTGAGATGACCAACCGACACATTGGAGTCTTGGCAGCAACACTTGCGGCTTTGGTTCTTCTCGTTTTTGGCATTTACCAGTACTCCTGGTACCTGATTGAACTTGGCGCCATGTTTTTTGCTTTGGCCGTTGTAGTTGGAATCATATCGAAACTTAGTATGAATGAGACTGCTAAAGTATTTGGAAAAGGAGCTTCTGAACTTACGGCCACCGCTCTGCTTATCGGGTTTGCCCGGTCTATCGCGCTGTTGCTCGAAGATGGCGAAGTTCTGCATACCGTTGTTAATGCACTGGCAACTCCTCTTTCGTCCGTTGGTGCTGAGTTCTCCGCCGTAGGTATGCTTTTTATTCAAAGCATTCTGAATTTCTTTATTCCATCCGGCAGCGGACAGGCATTTGTAACTATGCCGCTGATGGCGCCTATCGGCGATCTGGTTGGAGTATCCCGGCAAATTTCCGTACTTGCCTTTCAGTTTGGCGACGGGCTTATGAACATGATTGTTCCCACAAATCCTGTTTTAATGGGGATTCTGGGGCTGGCCGGAATCTCTTATGACCGATGGTTTAAATTTATCGGTCCGTTGATTCTTAAACTTTTAGTTCTCGCTTCCATTGCCCTCGTTGTTGCAGTCTGGATTGGGTATTCTTAGACTGTACGGTTTACGGGATATGTTTTAAGGCACCGTCACACCAATAAAAAAGCAAGAAGTGCGTAACTAAAACGACCCCGGCGTAGCTCCGCCAACCATCAGATAAACACCCAGTATAACAAGCACGATTGCCAGAAAGATTTGCAGCCGGGCAGCCCGGATTTTTTGAGCCGCCATCCATCCACCAACAGTCCCTATCAATAATGGAATGACTAAAAAGAGAGCCAGCCACCAGTCAACGGCATCGTGAATCATATAGCCGGCAGTGGCCATTCCGGAGATAAATATCGACTGTACCTGAGCAAGTGCAACAGAGAGAAGCATTGGAACTCCAAGAACTACCAGAATCGGAACAGCCAATACAGGTCCTCCTACTCCCAAAAGTCCACCGGGCAACCCAACAGCTATTCCTACTCCGCCCAGATAGAGCATCCCTTTTACCGTATCCATCTGAAGCTTCCTCTCAGGAGCAAGCTTATTTTTTTGGCGGTAGAGAATAAGCAGACCGGTAAAAAAGACAAAAAGTCCAAGCAGAACGGCAAATGTACCGGCATCAAGCAACGTATTAATTTGCGACCCGGCAAACGCCCCGATCACTGAAGCAATACTGAGAATAAACGCTCCTTTCATCGCCTCTTTGGTTCCAAGCTGTCCGGAACGGAGATACCCCATACTTCCCACAATTCCTGTAGCGATAAAGGTGGCACTGGCCGTACCCGCTACCGTACTCGGGTCGAGTGGCAGCAGTGCAAAAAGTGCAATGGTTACGAATATACCGCCTGGACCAATGGTGGTAATACAAAAACCCCCGACAAGGGCGATCACAAACATGAGGATCGCCATTTCGGGGCTCATGGAAAGATTGTTTAAAAAAAGGAGTGTACTTATAAAAGTCATTCAGTTTGGTTTATGCGAGCATTCCACCAAAGATAGCTTGCAAAACGCCTTTTCCGGAATTGATCGCAATATAGATAGAGAAAATCACCAAAGCACTGTTTGCAATATTCAGCTTCCAGTTATTGGTTTGAGCACCCATCAGCTTCTTATCGTTAACTGCCCAGAATAGCAGCGCAGCCGTAATGGGCAAACCAAACACTCCATTATACGCCGGGAAGAGTGTCACCATTTCCACAACACTAAGTCCGGTAATTTGAGCCACCAACGGTGAAAACATACCAATCAGAATTCCACCCGCAAAAATCATCTTAAATGCTTTACTGGATCCATCTTTGTGGTCGATGTCTAATGCTTCCAGAATCATAAAGGGAACCGTCCACATAATCGGTACAATACTGTTAAAAGCTGCTGCAATTACACCGATCAAAAATACGATCATGGCCCATTGGCCCAACACGATTTCAAGTGCTTCACCGGGTGCTACAAATGAGGAAAGTTCAGTATATCCGGCAGGTCTAAGAACAGCTGCCGCCACAACGATAATGGCCAGGGTAATGATACCGCCAACCGTATACCCCATGGCAAGGTCGGTACGCATCATCTTCACGTGCTTGAAACTGTTCCACCCTTTTCTCTTTACCAATATAGATTCCAGGAAAAAATTAGGCCAGAGGGCCGTTGTCCCCAAAATTGCGGCTCCCAAAAGCATCGCACCCACATCCGGAATAGATGGAACAAATCCTTTTGCCACCTCCATCATATCAGGTCCGCTGGCACCTGCTACAATAATATAGAGAATAAGCAACAGGAACATCATTCCGGTCATTACCTTCTCTACATAATCGTAATTCAAAATTCCCACAATTATAGCCATCACACCAGTTAAAACTGCGATTGGCTGCCATGACAACGCTCCGGCAGATAGAATTTCAAAACTTTTACCAACAGCTGCCGTGAGAGCCAGCGTCCAGGCAATACACCCAACGGACAAAAATACCGCAATGGTTAACGCACCTTTTTTACCTAGCTTATTGCGAATAAAGTTCATGAGCGTATCACCGAATATACCGAGGCGGGCACTCATATCCTGAGCCATGAAACCGAGCAGTACCGCTCCAAGCACAGCCCATATTAGAACGTATCCGTATTCAACGCCTGCTTGACTAGCAATAAAAATAGAGCCTGAGCCAAAGTAACTGGCAACCATTATAAAAGACAGACCATACTTGTCAAAGAAGTTTTCGAAAAATTCTTTCATAGAGATGATGTAGTTTTTAATAGAGTTATATGATCCTAATTGAGTGTTGTCGCTGTTTTTTAAATACAGTCCACAACTTTAAAAGAAAAGGTGATTGAAATGAGCCAAAGTCTATTTATACACAAACACAATTATATTTAATTATGTGTTACCCTAAATATTTTTATCAACTTTTCTGAGCGGGCTTAAACTAAACATTTAAAGATAAAAAGGTAAATAAAATTAGGATTAATTTAACTGAAGGGGCTTTTCATATGGAAAATCCTTAATAATACCGGATTTAATTTTGCATTTATTTCAAGTAAGTTTGTAAGATTCACCTTTGTCTTCTACCCGCTTTATGACGTGCTCCCTTTCCATGAATTCAATGACCTGTTTTAACTTCTCTCTCTTCCACTCTACCCGGTTCTGAATCGATTCGATATCTTTCGCGCCGGACATCAATACTTTTTTCACTTTATTGATATCTGAATCAGATACGGAATCAATTTTATTTTTATTGATGTACTTACAATTGTCGCAGTTTCCACAGGGCCTGGCATCGGTTTCACCAAAATAAGTTCTTAGATATACCTCTCTGCAACCCTGTGTAGTTGCATAACCATCCATATACTCAAGTTTTTTCAGAAGTACGTCGCGGTAGTGATACGCTTTTTTCTGATCGATATGAAGTTTCGGCATACGGGGATCTAATAGTCTGACCAGTGGTTTTTCTCCGATCAGCTTCACTTTCAGAATCTGGTCGTGATCTGCAAATACCCGAAGAGCTTTGTGAAGTTGATTTACATTAACACTGAGCTTCTCCGTCAGGTAATTTGTTTCGATATAGTGAAAATCAGAAAAGGATGGCGGGCCATAAATTCTGAATAACTGATCTAAAAACTCCCCTTTTTTTGAATTCAGTTCCTCTACTTTGTCCCTTACATACGATCTGCTCACCAAAAAGTGTATGCCTACTTTAGGCCTGTAGAGATCCGTCAGCTCCAGAATTTCAAGTCTCTGCAGAACCTCTGCTCCTCTTTGGACTTCTCTCTCCCGGTAACCACTCCTTTTTGCAACTGCCGCATAATCTACCGGTTCCGATCCCTCGTGTTCACTTCCAATGGCCAGGTTCAGTTCGTCACACAGAGCCGTATATATTTTGTTTAGTGTATCATATTCAGGGTAGGATCGTAAAATCCTTGATTTCAGCATGTCCACATCACTGCTTTTATAAATCAAAATCGGGTAGCTGGTCTCCCCGTCACGGCCGGCACGGCCCGCCTCCTGATAGTAGGCTTCGAGTGTAAGCGGCATAAAATAGTGAATTACAAATCTGCAATCCGGTTTATCGATTCCCATTCCAAAAGCATTGGTTGCCACTACCAACGGAACTTCGCCTGAGATCCATTGGTTTTGAGTTTTTTCCCGTAAATCGCTCTCAAGACCTGCATGATACGGTTTCGCCAAAATTCCTTTCTTTGTAAAAAAGTCTGCCCAATACTCACAATCTTTCCTCGTATTGGCGTACACAATACCACTGCCCCTTTTAATCCCCTTTTTCACGGCTTTGATAAGCAGATCTCTCTTTTTCTGAGTTTCGTTTACCCACCAGCGAAGATTGGGACGTTTGAACCCTCCGGATATCACATTCGGACTGTCGAATTGAAGCGACTGCAGCAAATCTTTTTTCACCTCAGGGGTAGCCGTCGCCGTAAGCGCAATCCATCGGACGCGATCACCGATCAGTGAAAGCTCTTCCCGTATATTTCGGTAGCTGGGCCTGAAGTCATGTCCCCACTCAGATATACAGTGTGCTTCATCAACGGCTACAAGATCTATATTCAAATTGGGAAGCTCTATCTGCCACCGTTCAGTAGTTAGCCTTTCAGGAGCTATATATAGTAGTTTATACATGCCGTTCCGGGCGTTAACCAAACGCTGTTCAACCTCATAGCCGGGAATTGTACTGTTGATAAATGTAGCTCTGATACCCAATTTTTGCAGTTGATCAACCTGATCCTGCATTAGTGCCACCAAGGGTGAAATAACAATAGTCAAACCTTCAAGTACCAAAGCGGGCACCTGGTAACAAAGAGATTTCCCGCCACCTGTGGGGAAAAGTACAAGCGTTTGCTTTCCATCTAATACAGACTGTATCGCCTCATCCTGTCCGAGACGAAAGTCATCATATCCCCAATATTTTTTTAATGCGCTCCTGGCATCTTCGATTGTAGGCTGGCCCATTTTTTTACCGGCAGTCTCATTTTTTCATTTTCCAATTCTAAATCTAACGAATTGATAATGAAAATGAAGCTGTAATTATTCTGAAATAAGTCATCACTTCCGACCGGATTATGTTCTTTCCTCAGACCAAACGGCATACTCATTTCCGTTTGGATCTGAAAATGAAATCGACGGCCACCAGGAATTGAGAAGATATCTCTTAGAATCTCCACTCCTGCCGATACTACTTTTATTAAAGCATTTTCTATGGCGATATACTTCGTACCGTAATCTACATATGACCAGTCAAATGCACTTTTGAAGAAACGCTTTGTTGCCACGAAATTACTTGATGGCATCTCGATAGATTCATCAAATCCGGTTTCTACCCTGAACTCTACTCTCTCCCCTGCTTCCAGCCCCACTTTTTCAGGCCTGCATGTGCACCAATCCATTTTTACCTGAGTTTTATATGTACCGGGTTGCACATTGATATTGATTCCTTGATTGTATTTAAGGTCTGTAACGTGTTTATCGTCAACTAACACCTTTAATTTTCGGGACACTCCGAAAAAATCTTCTTCTCTCACCACTCTTATGGTCGATTTTTCCTTCATTCAGCAAACGGTCATCTTTGAATTTGCATCTACTTTCAATGTGAATATTACTAAAAACACTTTACAAAGATAAAACAACTTTATTGATCTCGTTTATGGCTTTCTTATTAAGCTGTGCTATGATTTTTTTCATTACATTGAAAGATTACTGGATTAAAAACCCGCTTTATCTAATACCAAATACAACTTTTCCATGAAAAATTTCATACCACTTCTTCTCCTTCTTTTTCTTTTCACCGGATGCACAACCGATGATCAAGTCGGCAGCCATTCAGTAACCATAAACCTTTCTGTCTCGGATGAAGTTAAAGAGTCGTTTCAAGATGATGGAAGGTTATACGTGTTTCTGAATCAAAATCTCGAGGTAGAGCCGATGGATCAAATCTGGCCATATCCGGGAAGTATGAGCCATATCTTTGCCATAAACAGAACCGGTTTCAGTCCGGATGGAAATATTACGCTTGTTCCAAATAATGACTGGACAAAAACGACTGACTGGTCTTTCGCGAACGTTCCGGAGGGTGAGTATAACATTCAGATTCTCTGGGATCAGGATAAAAGCGAATCGAGAATCAACGCTCCGGGTAATCTTTATTCAGAAAAACAGAGAATTACAGTTTCAAACTCAACCGAAGTAGACATCACTATTGACCAGGCGATCGCCGAAAGGGAGCTTGCTGA
>NZ_JAWLDW010000036.1:10713-23166 GCF_041686455.1 Rhodohalobacter sp. | reverse complement strand
GCCTCATCTTTATACTCCAAGCCCCTCAGCGCTTCGCGCTCAGGGGCTTTTTTTTATCCCAAAACTCTCCACCTCCCACGAAATGGTTTTTGTGTGGGTTAGACTTTTCTGTCTACCGTTTTCATCATATCCTGATACCATTCTCCAAATGTACCCTCATTGATTCTTTCTTTTACCACCTGCATCAACCAAAGATAAAATGTAAGGTTATGTTTAGATGTCAGTTCAAGCCCAAGAATCTCATTTGATTTTATAAGATGATGGATATAACTCATATTATAACGATGACAAAGTTCTGATGGAAAATCGGTGTCGAACGGTTTGTGATGATGCTTCCATTTAGCATTTCTTACATTCACTTTTCCATGGCGGGTAAAAATCATTCCATTTCTGGCGTTACGTGTAGGCATTACACAATCAAACATGTCAACTCCGTAGGCAATATTTTGCAATAGATTTGCAGGTGTGCCGACTCCCATTAAATATCTTGGTTTATTCTCCGGTAAATGATCGGTATTGAAATCTGTAATGTCGTACATCAGTTCTGTAGGCTCACCCACACTTAAACCGCCTATGGCCAATCCTTCAAAATCGAGTGAAGCCATATATTGTGATGACTCTTTGCGCAGGTCTTTGTGAACGCCGCCTTGTACAATACCAAATTGAAGCTGATTGTGACCATAAAGCGGTTTAGTTTTCAAGAAATGTTTGCGCCCTCTTTTTGCCCACCTGTGCGTTAACTTCATTGAATTTTCAACATAATCACGTTCGGCAGGATAAGGTGGACACTCATCCAATATCATCATGATATCAGAGCCTAGAATTCTCTGAGTCTCCACTACATTTTCAGGTGTAAAGAGATGTTTTGATCCATCCAGATGACTTTTAAAGGTTGCTCCTTTTTCTTTAAGTTCACGAATATCAGAAAGAGAAAAGATTTGGTAACCGCCGGAATCAGTTAGAATAGGTTCGTCCCATCCCATAAATTTGTGCAATCCGCCTGCAGACTGCATTATTTCATTCCCGGGCCTTAGGTAGAGATGATATGTATTACCCAGTATAATCTGAGCTTTCACCTTATTTAAAAGATCATCCTGGTCTACAGCTTTAACTGTACCCAATGTGCCAACAGGCATAAATATTGGAGTCTGTATTTCCCCGTGATCAGTTTTTAAAGTTCCTGTTCTGGCTTTTGTCTGCTTTGATTGTTGATGTAGTGTAAACAAAGAAATATTTATTATTTGTAATTAGAACACGCTATTTTCAGCATTCTCAGGGTATGAAAATAAGCATCACAGGTAAGTATTAACAGTTAAGAATACTGTTTCGAATAAATCAAACAAGAAAATGAAATCCAAGACCATCGTCATTATTCCGACGTATAATGAATCCCACAACGTTTCAAGACTGGTTGACGTTGTGATGGACTTAGAGCCGGAGATCGATATTCTCTTTGTAGACGATGGCTCACCTGACGGAACAGCTGACTTGATTAAAAATAAAATCAAGGAATATCCTGAAAGAGTGAATATTATAGAAAGAGAGGGTAAACAAGGTTTAGGTACAGCGTATGTAAGAGGATTTGAGTACGCTTTGGAACATGATTATGATTATGTATGCGAAATGGATGCTGATTTTTCTCATGACCCAAATGATTTACCACGGTTGGTAGAGGTTGTCGAAAATGGTACGGCTGATCTGGCCATCGGTTCAAGATATAGCAAGGGAATTAGTATCATAAACTGGCCATTGAGACGATTGATTCTTTCCTATTGTGCAAATTTATATGCCCGGATTATAACAGGTATTCCCGTAAAGGATACGACAGCTGGATTTAAATGTATTCATCATAAAGTCCTGGAGGCCATTGATCTGAAGAAGATTCGATCAAATGGTTACGCTTTTCAGATTGAAATTCACTTCAGGGCATGGAAAGCCGGTTTTAAATTAAGTGAAGTGTCCATCATTTTTAAGGAGAGAGAAGAGGGGGTTTCTAAAATGTCTAAGTCCATTGTAAGAGAAGCAATTTGGAGAGTCTGGACACTGAAGCTGAGAAGTATTTTTGGTAAACTCTGATTCTTTCAACAATAAATTATGGATCCGAAGGAGACAGCGCTTTCGGTTGAAGTTTCATCCCACCAATGATAGTTAATTTGTTCTCCGTTTAGATTACCGAAAGAATTTATAAAGGTGTACAGCGGTGGAAAACCACAGATTCTGCTTGAGTTGTAATGTGCAGAAAGATTGCTAAGTATTTGACTTGAATTCATATTCACTGAAGCCTCAAGAAAATTCTTATCAATTACCTGAATATCATCTTTCATTAATTCTGCTATCGTTTCATCACCAAATTTCTTTCCAACGTGTGATAAATCACCGCTGATGAGATAAAAGGTTTCATCATCATCCAATGCTTTAAGCTGATCTGTAAAACGATCTATTTTTCCTGCCAAATCACCTGAATTGTGGTAGAGAATCTCATCAAATGATCCAATTGCTATGGGTACAATCCGGAAGTCGTGTTCCCAAAAATGAGAGGCAAACAGTAGATGAGTTTCTATGCTGTGTTCTATTCTGTGAGCCCTGTCAGAAAAGGTGATTCCAATATCTGAACCACCATTATTCAATCGATTTAAATAGTCGCGATCAGTTTCAAATAAACGATGGGGTAGTTTGAAATCTTTATTGGTTGCTATAAAAGGTTTTCCATCGTAAATATCCGGAAAGTATCCTGCATAATGACTTGTTGCTAAAATGACCACTCGTTTTGGTTTTAGACTGCTTAAACGAGAAAATGCCTCCACATATTGATCTTGACCAACGCTTAGCTCAATATGAGGTGCGTAAAGCGCTTTAGCTTTATGAGCAGAAGAAGGACTTGTTTTTTCAAAAATTGTAGTTAAATATTCATCTAACTGTTCAGGATTCTCAGGATAACTTCGTCCGGCCAAGACCGGTTTTCGAACAGAGCTTTTTTCAAACTGCTTCTCAATTTTATTTGAGAAGAGCTTAAAATGTTTAGTGTTTAATATTCGGTTTTGATCTAGCAGCTGAATGAATTCGAGAAGCTCATCTGTAGATATATTACCATTGGAAAGTTCGCAGATTTCCTTAATTGATGTTCGATTGTTAATTAATGAGAGAACAGTTTGAACCTGACTGTCGAGTGCAAAATTAGGTGAAGCATAGCCCATCACATCGTGGAAATAAAGCAGGTCTCGTCCATCATCTTTAATGGGTACAATATTTAAATCCTGCCGAATTCCCGGTATTGGAGATGTCAAAGAATCAAAAAGAAGAGTGTCATTCATTTTTGGTTTGTCCTCTCATTTTCCAGCATTCACATTTTTTCCCGTACTTAATACAGATAGGGTGATCTGGCGGTTCAGACAGTCTGGCCTTGCAGGCATTTCTTCCGTGATGAATCATCAAATGCGATAAATTTGTCCAGTGCTCCTGGGGAAAAAGTGCCATCAAATCCTTTTCGATCTTGTTGGTATTTTTTTTCTCTTTAGTCAGTCCAAATCGGTTAGAAAGTCTTTTTACGTGTGTGTCCACAACTACGCCGACATTTTTATTGAAGGCATTTCCAAGAACCACATTCGCAGTTTTCCGGGCTGCACCTCTTAGTTTAAGCAGATCTTTCATGGTGTCAGGTACTTCCCCATCAAACTCCTCAACAATGGTAGTGGAGGCCTCCTTTAAGGACTTTGCTTTATTACGATAAAAGCCTGTTGTTCGAACCAATTCCTCCAATTCTTCCAGTGGAGCTTCGGCCATAGTTTCCGGAGTGGGGTATGCTTCAAAAAGTGCCGGTGTTACTTTATTTACACGAACATCCGTGCATTGCGCACTGAGTATCGTTGCAATTAATAACTCAAAAGGATTTCTGTGATTTAATTCGCAAACCGGGTTTGGATAGTGTTCATAAAGCTCTTCCAAAATAATTTTTGCGAGCTCTTTCTGTTTTTTAGTCTTTTTTGGAAGTTTAGCCACTGTTAATTTTTTGTTTGAAATTGACCTTGATTTCACTCAACATATGGATGTCGTTATTTAAATAAAATTTTTATCACTTTCGTTTGATGGAATAAGTAATGGCGAATACTTCATATTCGGGATTCGAATTCGTAAACTTGCCCATCAATAATAACCGAACTCGATAAATGAAGAAGTACGCTGCTTACGGTACAGTACTCTTATTTACTCTTATCTACATTTTAAGTTTTGTAGATCGTCAAATCGTTGCTGTTTTGGGCACTCAAATACGGGACTCTCTGGTATTGAGCAATTTCCAGATCGGCTTGCTTTACGGACCGGTCTTTTCGTTTGTCTATGCTTTGGCCGGAATTCCAATGGGACGCCTTGCAGATAAAACATCAAGAAAATTGATGATATGTACCGGTCTTTTTATCTGGAGTTTAATGACGGTATTGAGCGGTTTTGCAGCTTCTTTTGCATTTCTGGTTACAGCGAGAATGTTTGTTGGATTAAGTCAGGCGATGCTAAGCCCCGCAGTATACTCCTACCTTGCAGATGCTTTTTCTCCCAAACATAGAGCAACGGTTTTTTCGATATACGCGAGTGGTATTTTTATTGGAGTTGGTTTATCATTTTTGGTTGGCGGGAGCGTCTCTTTACAGTACGATTGGAAAGTGGCAATGATTGTAGTTGGAGTGCCCGGCCTGATTCTGGCTCCTCTCACCTGGTTTCTAGTTCGGGAACCGGATAAAAAAAGAAAAGCTGAAAGTAACGATGTAAATATCTTATCAGATTTGGGGCTGCTTTTATCAAAAAAGTCTGTTGTTTTTCACCTGATGGGCTTCTCATTTTTGGCATGTATGGGATATACTATTCTTGCGTTCATCGGAAATGTTTTTAATGACATTCATCAGAGACCTGACCTGATTCCACTTTATGGATGGTTTATGTTTGGTGTTGGGATTATGGTGATCCTTTCAGGTAAAACTGCGGATAAATTGGCTCAGGTTAAACCGAAAAGACGCTATTTTATGGGGATATTTGCTGCTTTAGGTGGGGTTCCATTTTACGTTTTAGGGCTGTACGCAGACACTCCCGAAATGGCGTTTCTGTTTATGGGAATTGGTGTGTTATTTTCCTCATCATATAATGGCGTTGCGGCAGCAATCATTCAATATTTTGTTCCGTCAAGAAAAAGAGCTCTTGCAGGGGGATTATATCTTTTTGTAATAAGTGTGGCAGGTTTTGGAGTTGGCCCGCCTTTAACGGGTTGGTTGATAGATTTTGTATTTTCCGGGCCGTTGGCAGTTTCACACTCCATGATGACGGTTATTGCAGTTTCGTCTTTAGGGGCAACATTCTCTATACTGAATGCGATGAGATACTACAAGCACGATGCAGTCAATGAAAATGCTGCATTGGAATGAAAATTTTTAAAAAGTTAGATAGTTGAGTAAAACAGAACGTGAAAATCGTGATAAGACAGATTGGAAAGAATCTCCATATCTGATTATTAAGGGGTTTTTAATGGGATCGGCTGATATTGTGCCTGGAGTTAGCGGTGGTACTTTAGCTCTTATTACAGGCATTTATCATCGTTTGATATATGCGATTAAAAGTGTTGACAGCAAGGTAGTAAAACATCTTTTTAAGTTAAGATTCAATAAGGTGTTTGAGCATTTTCACTGGAAGTTTTTACTACTTCTCTTTATAGGAATTATACTGGCTATCATCTTTTTTACGCGTATTGTTCCATTACAGGTTTATATGTTCACGCACCCTGAACTTGTTTATGGCCTGTTTTTTGGGTTGATTCTTGGATCCGTGTTCCTTTTGATTGCAGAGCTGGATAATGAAAATCGGAATATAAAAGCGCTGTTTCCCCTTCTGGTTGGATCTGCTATCGGGTTTTGGGTTGTTACACTGGTTCCTGCCGAAACCCCTGAGACTTTCTGGTATGTATTTATAAGCGGTTCGATTGCGATTTGTGCAATGATTTTACCCGGCATATCAGGATCGTACATATTATTGATTTTCAGAAAATATGACTACGTACTAACCCAGCTTGGTGCTATAGGCTCAGCCGAAACGGGGCAGGCGCTGATAAACATATTACCGTTTGTGATTGGTGCTGCAACAGGCTTGATACTCTTTTCCAGAGCACTTTCGTGGTTACTAAACCGCTATTACTCCATAACTCTTCTTATACTGATTGGCTTTCTGATTGGTTCTCTATACGTAATATGGCCATATCAAGATCGTGAATATGAAGAAACTGTGAGCAGTAGTGAAATGTTATCAACGGAGCACCAGCTGATAACTGAATTGAAAGATCGAGACGGAATTCCAAATCAACCGGAATATCAACGGCTTGGTGAAGAGATAGAGACAGAAAATGGCGAGCGGATGATTGTAGTGGAATCTGTTTCCAGAAAATTAATTTCAAGTAAGCCCTACTTTCCCAAAAAAGAAAATGATGAGACAGAACGCGAGGTAAACCTTACACAGGGGATGGTTGGCATTGGCCTGGGATTCTTATTAATTATAGGTATTGCTTTCCTGCGGAAAAGATCTCCAAATCGTTGAAATATTTTCAGATAAGCTAAATATTTCTTGCTTAATAGACGAGAAACTCCAAAATTAAAGTATAGGATATAGACGAAGTTTTAAGGTGTCAGAAGGTTTTCACCGATTTAAAGAACTATTTGAACTCTAATATCAAAAGCAGACTAAAATCATGATTACATTCAATAAAATTCTGGTACCAACGGATTTTTCAAAGGGAGCTGAGGGAGCATATGCTGTTGCCCAAAAAATAGCTAAGAAGTTTGGCGGTAAGATCGATTTTATTCACATTGTACCAACACTCAAGTACTTAAATGAAAGTATAAAAAGATTGGGTGTGCCCCTCGATATGGATAAAGATATTTATCCCCGGGTTATCGAGGAAGCAGAGAAAAAAGTTGAGAAGGCGATGGCTGCTTACGTAGTTGAAGAGAATCGAGGAGAAAAAATTGTAAAGATCGACCGGCGGCCTTCCGATGCTATTGTTGAATATGCTAAAAAGAATGATTACGATTTGATTTTGATTGGGGCCAAGGGTGCCCACGAAACAAAAATGCTTCGCGGAAGCGTGACAGAGCGAGTGATCCGGCGATCAAAAATTCCGGTATTTTCAGTTGAAGATCGTTTCAATGTCGATAAAGTAAAAAATATCGCTGTTACCACAGATACTTCGGAACTTTCATTGGCGTCGTTTCCAATGGCTGCAGCCCTTGCCGATTCATTTGAGGCCAGTATAACACTATTTCATGTAATTGAATTGTACGGAAGTATTTCTGAAGAAATACCAAGATCACCTGAAAAAGGGGAGTCCTTATCAATTTATGAGGCGATCATCGAGCGCTTGAATAATTATCTCAGTAAACGGAAAATTGATAACGTTCACGTACAAAGAACCGGTGTAACATTCGAAGATGAAATCGTAATAACAGATGGTGATCAGAGCCGAACCATACCTCTATTTACGAAAATTGAGAAGGGAGTTTCTGCTCACTATGAGATTGAAAACTACGCTTCAGAGAATGCTGATCTTGTTATGATGGCAACTCACGGTAGGAGTGGATTTGCTCATCTGATTCTTGGTTCTACAGCTGAGAAAGTTGCTCAGTATGTTACGAAACCGGTAATCACCGTTCGGCCGGACGAGAAGGATTTCGAAGAAGCTTAACACTAATAATAAATAAAAAGAGGTTTATCCGGGGAGGAAAGTATGAGACTAAAAAACAAGAGTGTTGTAATTACCGGTGGAGCAGGGGGTATTGGGTTGGCAACCGCCAAAAAGATGCTCGAAGAAGGAGCAACCGGAATCCTGCTGGTTGATCTGAGTGAGGACGCTTTGAAAGAAGCAACTGCAGAAATTGACAGTGATAAAATTCACTACGTATCTGCGGACGTTAAAAAAAGCGAAGACGTAAAGAAGTACACTGACAAAGCCATTGATCTTTTTAAAAAGATAGATGTGCTGTTCCTAAATGCGGGGGTTGAAGGGGTTGTTAAACCAATTGAGGAATACCCCGAAGAAACCTTTGATCAAGTGATGGACGTGAATGTTAAGGGTGTATGGCTAGGCATGAAACATGCATTTCCTCACATGAAGAAGAACGGAGGAGGCAGCATTATGATCACATCATCCGTTGCCGGTTTACAGGGTACACCTAACGTTAGTGCTTATGTTACCAGCAAACATGCTACGATAGGCGCAATGAAAGTTGGGGCACTGGAGGGCGCGGCCGATAAGGTTCGGGTTAACACGATACACCCTAGCCCTGTTGACAATAGAATGATGCGTTCTCTGGAAGAGGGGTTTGCACCCGGCGGTGGTGAAGAAGCGAAAAAAGGTTTTGAGCAGATGATACCTTTAGGGCGCTACGCAAATAATGATGAAGTCGCAGACCTGGCGGTGTTTTTGGCATCCGATGAAAGTACGTTTATCACAGGTGCTCAATATGTAATTGACGGGGGTTTAACAATCTGAAATCTGATTTCTAAAAATCTAAACTTATGCAGGCCAATCGCTTTATAACGATTGGCTTTTTTTATGGAATGCATTATTGTATTTCTTAGCATTAAGTATTGATTTTTTATACAAATAACTCCATTCTCCCTTTGTAATAATGATGGGGAGATTTTGAAACTTTATAAACAGTTTTTCGTAGAAGCACCCGTTCATTAACCATAAACTATTCAAGACAGTTATGACCAAAAAAAACAAGCTACTAACAAGTATTGTATTTGTCCTGGCCATGCCGGCGATTTTATTCGCTCAGGGATTGGAGACATTTGAAGAAAAAGTGACAGAATTTACTCTGGACAATGGTTTGCACTTTATCGTAATTGAACGTCCGGTGGCACCGGTTGCTTCATTTGTGACGTTTGTAAACGTTGGAAGTGTAAACGAACCTGTCGGTAACACAGGTGTTGCTCATATTTTTGAACATATGGCCTTCAAGGGCACAAACGAAATTGGAACAACGGATTGGGAAAAAGAGAAAGCTGCTATTACCCGAGCCGATTTCCTCTACCGCCAATGGGTCCGTGAGCAAAGCAAGCCCAACCCCGATCAGGAGAGAGTTGAATGGTTGATGAAACGCTTTGATGAAGCAGTTGAAGAAGCTGATCAATATGTTGTGAGTAATGAATTCACTCAGATCATTGAACAGAATGGCGGTACCGGTTTAAATGCATTTACAAGTGCAGATGCTACCGGATATTTCTACAGCTTGCCGGAAAACAGAGCTGAGTTATGGTTTTCTTTAGAGTCTGATCGATTTTTGAATCCGGTTTTTCGGGAGTTCTTTGCGGAAAAAGACGTTGTGATGGAAGAGCGAAGAATGCGTACAGACTCAAATCCCGTTGGCCGACTTATTGAAGAGTTTTTGAGTGTTGCCTATTCGGCACATCCCTATAAAAATCCGGTTATTGGCTGGGCTTCTGATATTCAGGGTACATCTATAGAGGATGCTCAAAGATTTTATCAGAAGTACTACACACCAAGTAACATAACCATTGCTATTGCAGGTGATGTTGATCCTTCGAATATCAAAGAACTTGCTGAAACCTACTTTGGCCGTATGGAGTCAGGTCGGCCAGCACCTGAGGTGATAACAAAAGAACCAGAACAGCGTGGAGAACGCCGTTTTGTTATGGTAGAGGAGTCACAGCCATTTTTTCTATCAGGCTACCACACGGTTTCTCAAACACACCCTGATTTTGCCGCACTTCAATTGGTTGGAGCCATAATATCACAGGGAAGAACATCCAGACTTTACAAGCGACTTGTAGAAGACGAGCAGATGGCTTTAGCCGTGCAGGCATTTAATGGATTTCCAGGTACAAAATATCCCGGCCTGTTTATGACACTCGCAGTTCCAAATCAGGGAGTTTCTCTGGAAGAGGTAGAAGCCATTATTGAGGAAGAGTTTCAAAAAGTAAAGGATGGAGATATTACTCAGGAGGAACTGGACAGGGCAATAACAAACGCACGTGCAAGTCAGGTTCGAAGTTTGAACAGCAACATGGGATTAGCGCTCGGATTTGCAGAGAGTCATGCTCAGCGAGGTAGCTGGAAAGAATCTTTTAACGCTCTTGAAGCACTTGAAGCAGTTACTTTAGAAGATCTTCAGCGTGTTGCGCAGACCTATTTTGTGAAAGACAATCGTACTGTTGGTATGATTAAAAATGAATCTGCTGAAGAAGAAGTAACAAGTAATACTGAAGAAAACTAAAGGGCAAAACCATGAAAAAATTTATTCTAACTACGATTGTTTTTCTTTTAGCAGGCTTACAGGCAATGGATGCCCAAAGTCGTTGGGATGAAATACAGTTTCCGGAAATCAATAACTTTGAAATGCCAGATATTGAGATTTTTGAGCTTGATAACGGTATTCGATTTTATCTTGTTGAAGATCGCGAACTACCCTTAATTAATTTAAATGTGAGAGTTCGAACCGGCTCTTTTCTCGATCCGGCAGACAAGATTGGAAGAGCCTCCCTAACGGGTACGGTGATGAGATCTGCCGGGTCAGAAATGTATCCTGATGATGAACTGAACGAGCTTCTCGAAAACAGAGCTGCTCGGATGGAAACCGGCATTAGCCTTACTTCAGGCTCTGCTTCCATGAATGTGCTGGAAGAAGATTTTGAAAAACTTCTGCCTGTTTTTATCGATCTGCTTAGGAATCCACTTTTTTCTGAGGAGAAAATCGAGTTGGCAAAAACCCAGTCCAAGTCTAATATCTCTCGCCGTAATGATGATCAGGGAAGTGTTGCTAACCGTGAATTTCGGAAACTCATTTACGGAGAAGATTCCGTTATTGCACGCCACACAGAATACGAAACGATTGATAACATTACCCGTGAAGATATGATGAATCTTCATCAGCGATCTTTTGTGGGTAATAACATGATGATCGGTGTTTTGGGTGATTTTGATATAGATGAGATGAAAACAAAGCTGGAGACTGCATTTTCTGATATACCTGCCGGTGAAGAGATTACACTCGATATTCCTGATGTAAACTATGATTTCGAGAGCACTATTAATTTCGTCGATAAACAGGATGTAAATCAAAGTTACGTGCTTTTGGGTCATATTGGAGGTATGCGTGATAATCCTGATTACGCTAAACTTCAGGTTATGAATCAGGTGCTTAGCGGTGGTTTTTCGAGCAGACTGTTTCAAGTTGTAAGATCTGATATGGGACTCGCTTATTCTGTATTTGGTTCATACGGTAGCGGAACATTTTATCCCGGAACATTCACTGCGGGCGTTATGACCGCCAGCGAAACAACTGCTGAAGCGATTGATGCCATTATTGGAGAAATCGAGCGATTACAAAATGAACCCGTTACGGAAGAAGAGCTGCAGCAGACTAAAGATCAGTTTTTGAACTCGCTGGTTTTCAGATATGATAGCCGTGCAAGTATTCTCAATGAAAGACTAGGCTATGATTATGCAGGTCTTCCTGAAGATACTTTTGATCGGCTGGTTGAGGAGATTCGAGAGGTTCAAGCAGAGGATATCATGGAAGTTGCACAAAACTATCTGAGGCCTAATGATGTCCAAATCCTGGTTGTGGGTAATTCGAATGAAATAGGAGATCAGCTGAACAAGTATGGTGATGTGAATGAGATAGACATCACAATTCCTGAACAGGCTGACGACAAAGAAGTTGTAGCCGGTGACGCAGAAATGGGTAAACAGTGGTTAGACAGAATGGCTACTGCCCTGTTACCTAACGGAGCATTTGAATCCGATTTGTCGTTTGAGGCAGATAACATTGTACAAAGTCCTGGCGGAGAAATGACTGTTAAAGTTTCTCAGACCATCAATTTCGAAGAGGAGCGTATTACATCTGTAATCAATGCTCCAATGGGTGAGGTAACGGTTGAGGTTGCTGATGGACAAGGCGTAATGCGAATGGGTGGTAATGAGATGAGAATGCAGCCACAACAACTCGCCGAAGCCAAGTCAGAGCTTTACAGGAACTATCTGTACCTTGCTCTTAACAGAGATCAACTGGATGTAGAATTTCTGGGAATGAAGGAGCTGAATGGCAGTGAATATGCTCATATTCGTATTAACGATGAGATGCCTTTCGAGCTCTATATAGACCCCGAAACATCACTGCCTGCTCAGGCAGAGTACCGGCAGATGGATCCGCAGCAGGGACAGCGGGTAACTGTAACCATGGAATACGGAGACTGGAAAGAGGAGAGCGGTGTACTGATGGCCTACGAAACTGTTGGCTTTTCCGACGGCAATCAAATATCCAGAACAGTAGTATCTTCACACTCCATCGCTGACTAAGTATCAGACAACATAATGTTTATAAAAAGAAGGCCGGTTTTTCCGGCCTTTTTTATTTGAGGGGATTTTGCAACTGTAGATGGTTAAAACCAAATTTTGATTGT
>NZ_JAWLDW010000036.1:0-10613 GCF_041686455.1 Rhodohalobacter sp. | reverse complement strand
CGGCGAATGACCGGTGGCAGAATAAACGAATCATACCGTTTAAAGTGAAAGCCGATTGACCGATTTACAGGTGCGAAGTATTTTAATACAGACTCCGAAAACAGGGATTTGGATTTTGGCCGCGGACACTTGTCCGATAAAAAAGATGCCTGATGACTTAGTCCAACTGAGGGAGTTTTGGAGTTTATGGACGCCCAGGCTGTTACAGGCTCATAATCCGAGATAACCAGATCGTACAGATTAGGGTTTACAGAGTTGATATCCCGGAGAAAAGTTACGGGTTTAATATTCAGTGCTGTTTTTAAATAGGACACACTCCCGCTGTCATCATAGGTAAGACTGATTCCACGCTTGTGAAGAACATCTGTGTTTTCCAGATTCATTTTACAGTTATAGCCACTTATCAAAACATCCACGGATGCATGTTTTGATAAACTGGGTATAATTTCCCGCGCCCTGCTGATGTGTCCGTGTCCGGTTCCCTGAATTCCGTATAGTATTTTCATCCGATCAGCACTTCGTCGTCTATGGTTCGTTTTTTGATGTTCTTTTCAATCCTGTTTATAGCCTCAAATTCTCCTTCAGAATATCGGTACATGCTCCACTCTTCACCGTCATATTCAAGCGCTGTAAGGTTCTCGATCCAGTCGCCACTGTTCATGTAAATCACAGACCCTTTCTCGTTTTCATAACCTCTTATTTTGGGTTGATGAATGTGTCCACAAATTACATAGTCGTAGCCCTCCTCAATTGCGAGGTCCATCGCCGTTGTTTCAAAGTCATCAATAAACCGCACAGCTTTTTTTACACTGTCTTTAATTTTTTTGCTGAGAGAGAACTTGCCCTTACCAAGTTTTTCTGAGATGTAATTGGTTAGTCGGTTTAGAATAATCAAAAGTTCATAGCCATGGCTGCCTGCTTTAGCAATCCACTTGCTATGCTTCATGGTTATATCAAAAATGTCTCCGTGAAAAATCCATACACGCTCACCGTTCAGGTTTAAAACCAGTTTATCCCTGATAAATAGCGGTCCCAATTGTAAACTTGAAACCTTTCTTAGTACTTCATCATGATTCCCGGTCAGATAGTATATATCTGTTCCGTTGGCCATGCTGGTAATAAGAGTGCGAAGAACCATCATGTGTGAATCCGGCCAGTAATATTTTTTAAAATTCCAGACGTCAATAAAATCGCCATTGAGAATGATGACTTTTGGATTAACTGAGTTTAAGTACTGAAGCAGCTCCAGTGCATGACAGCCTACTGTTCCGAGGTGGATGTCCGATAGTACTAAAATTTCAATCGGGCGTTTTTTCATGTGTAGATGATTACTTTTTGCAACAAAGTTCTTTATATACTGTTATGCTAACATATTGGAACTGTTAGCATTTGATGAATATTTTGTTACCAAATAATTACCTGGCATACAGTTGCAGGAACAGAGATGGGTGGAAAAATGAAAAAATGGATTATTTACGGCAGTTACGGTTATACAGGTAATTTAATTGCAGAGCTGGCTGCATCTTCAGTTGAACATCAAGTGATTCTGAGCGGAAGAAATGAAGAGAAACTACGTGAACAGTCCCGGAGACTTGATATGGAAAGCAAAGCAGCTGATCTGGATAAACCCGAAGAATTGGATGAGCTTTTACATGACGCGGATGTTGTACTGCACTGTGCAGGCCCCTTTGTGCATACCTGGAAGCCGATGGCTGAGGCTTGCCTCCGAAACAGTTGTCACTATCTGGATATTACCGGAGAGATTGAAGTTTTTGAGTCACTAAAGAAAATGGGCGGTGAGTTCGTAAAGAACGGATTAATGGCTATGCCGGGTGTTGGGTTTGATGTTGTGCCGTCTGATTGCCTGGCGGCACTGCTACACCAAAAGATGCCGGATGCCACGCACCTGGAACTGGCCATATCGGGGCTTGGAGGTGGACTATCGAGAGGCACGGCAAAAACAATGATTGAAAATCTTGGAAGCGGCGGTGCTGTTCGCAGTGGTGGTGAAATTGAAAAAGTACCCGCTGCCTATTTAACCAGAAAAGTTCGGTTTGGGGATAAATGGAGAGACGTAGTTTCTATTCCCTGGGGAGATATTTCTACTGCATACACATCAACAGGTATTGGAAATATTGTTGTTTATGCGGCAGTGCCTCTCAAAAATATCAAGAGGATGAAGTGGCTTAATCGACTAGGGCCTGTTGTAAAAAACAAAAAGGTGAAATCTTATTTAAAATCTAAAGTAGAGGAGAATAAGCCGGGGCCAACGGAGAAGGAGAGAGTAGAAGGAGAATCATTGCTGTGGGAACAAGTTTCGAACTCAAAAGCTGAGTCTGTTACGGCACTGCTCAAAACAAAAGAGGGCTATCAGCTTACGTCGGAAACGGCTTTCGAAATTGTGAAGAAATGCCTGGCCGGGCAATTTAAATCGGGTTACCAAACGCCATCAGCCGTATATGGAGCTGACTTTATCTTACAATTTGGGAAGACTGAAATCTCTTACTTATAATAGTTAAGGAGCGGTAACTTCTTTGGGAATACCGAGTAAGAGTTGAACAAATCTGTGGCTTACTGAACTACTTAAAATAAGCCGGTTACTGCAAATGGTTGTATCTTTAACAACGATAAGTCCGGTTTGTAAGCAGTCCTCAAGACAATTCATATACTCTTGCCAATATCCAACCCTAAGCCAGATAAATGGATTGTCGTTATTTGCACTAAGTGCGTACCAGTTAAAATCACTGTCTGGTGCGGGAATAACAACATCCTTTAAGTTGGAGGGATCAATTTTGTGCAATACTAACTGATTTGCCCGTGCAAAGCTTTCCAGTTTGACCGGTAACTGCTTTTTATCATTTAACGTATGGTCAGGGCAACTGGAGTTGCTTTTAACTCCTGACTTCGATAAGATTCGAACGGCTGCAATTAATGCAGAATTGTCCAGATTTGGAAATGTTTGAACGTGATGCTGGTACCCTTTATCAGTAAGTTTATGATGAAGTGCCTGAAGTACTTTTCCGATACTGATAACGGCTTTTCGGAATTCCATTTCGTGTTCCAGATACTCTTTCTGAACAGAAAGTTCCAACATATTACTGGAAAAATTATACTTCCAGCAATCCACGCCGTAGTGATCCGCCTTGTTCTTGATTTGTTCGATCCAGATTTTCAGCATTTTACTCTTACGCTCAAATACGTTTTGCGGTTAGATCGAAGTGAACGGTAAGTTCATCATCTGCTTTTATTAGGCCAAAAAGCCCTTTTGGTGGCTCGATACCGTAGTCGGTCATGAATATCTGTTTATTGCCGCGCACTCTCATTTCACCGTTTTCTGAAACGTCTCCTTCTGCAATGAAACTGATTTCTCTTGTAACACCGGCTACTGTAAGTTCACCGTATATGATATAGTTGTTATTGGGTAGATCCGGGCCTGATTCGGCTTTATTATATACAAACCGGATGTTTGGATATTGATTTGACTTCAGGGCATCTTTCATGTCATTGTTCATTTTCCGTTTTCCGCAATCAAAGCCTTCAACGTCAATCACAACTTCAACCGAAACTTCCGGATCGGGGCTGTTGTAATTTGATGAATCCTTTACCATTGCTTCCCCGTCGTACTCATGGGCAATGCAGTCAAAAGTGTTTACATTCGAACTTCCCTTAATCCAAAGCCGGCTCACCTCTTCGTCAGGGGTGAACCGGTTTTGAGATAAAATTTCTCCTTCAGGTGCTGCAAGTGCAGCAATCCACAAAGTAAATAATATGGAGATCTGAAGAAGTTTCATGTTATGGATTTAAACTTAGTTGAAATTCACATTGTAACTGATGATCATTTCATCTCTTGCACGAACGGTACCAAATATGGCAGTTGGCGGGTCAATATCAAAGCTTGTCATTAACAACTCTTGTTCACCCTGGAAATTAATGGATCCATCAGCATTCATTGAAGCGGTTACCTGCAGGGTAACATCACTGTCAACTCCATTGGCGTTAACAACGCCTGATGCTGTGATAATAGCTGATTCATCTTCTACGCTTATTTCATTTACTTCATTCAGTGTAAACGTAATATTTGGATGGTCATCAGCATTTAGGTATTTATGAATGTTTTTCGTCAATCCGCCTGAGCCGGACTGTATACTCTCTACTGGAATAGTCAGGGTCATCTCTTTAAAGAGATCTGCTGATAGATTTTCGGGCATCATCTCTTCAACTTCGGCCATAACAAGTGTACCTTCAACTTGTTCAACGGCAGCGTCCCAGCTTCGGACGTTGGCTTCACCGTCTATGTGCATCTGTGGTTGTCCCTGAATATTCAGGGTCACATCCTGGGCAAGGACTGTGCCTGCCATAAAAAGCATTAATATCGAGGTGGTTATTATTTTTTTGAAATACATTATAGTCTCCTTGTAATTAAAAAATCTGCAGGGCTGAATGCCCTGCAGATCGAAAGTGTATTTAGAAGCTTATTACAGCCTCTATCATCAATCCGTTAAACTCACCACCAGCATACTTTGTTCCGGTAAAACCGTCGCCGCTGAATGATTGAGTTACATACTCGACCTTAGTAAGTACGTTATCAGTTAAGAACCAACCACCACCGATATTGAATCTGGAAATTTCCTGATCGGTATCAGATCCGTCTACAAGGTTGTAGCGAGTTCCAAGATATATATCCTCGTCGGCTCCAAATCTGTAAAGCACTTCAGCACCGTACTGATTGTAACTGCGGTCTTCATTTTCGCTTGTTAATTGACCGGAAGTAGTTTCGAACAGTCCAAAGAACTCCAAACCACCGAACTTAACAAATGGGTTAATCATGATGGCAGTCATTTCACCGGCAACAGGTCCAACTGGAGAGAAACTTGATATAGTATAACCAGGATCGAAACGACCACTCGTAAATCCATCGTCCATTACATTGTAGTAACGAGAGCCCGCACGGTCTCCACTATATAAGTATTGAGACATAGATTCACCACTAGCTAGGAATGATCCTGTTAGGCGGAAACGCAGATCGTTATCAAACTGCTTGTCGTAACCCAATTTGGTGTAGAATGTTACACTTGAATTGGACTCCATGGTACTTTGATTCAATTTGCCATTGCTAAGTCCAAGCATTCCAAAGAAAGCATCTCCGTAGATATAAACCTCACCGGCAACTTCAGTAGTGAAGGAGTCCATAATGTAGTTTCCTACAAAAGGATTATGAATAGCAGCACCGTTATCGGTACGTCTGAAGTGAGCATCACCGTAGTTAAGCTGCATGTGACCTACTTTAAAGCGAAGATTATCCATGAGCTCACCCATGAAATCTTCAGCTATGAAGTCTAAACGATCTACCTGAATATACCCGCCTTTCACCCATGCTTCAGGGTGGTGTTGAGATGACAGATAAGTGCGTAAGTGCATTCTTAATCCTCTGTCCAATTGAACATCGAAGTCAAGATTGGAAGTTGCGAGGTTAAAGTTATTTTCCAGTTCTGGGAGATCTCCGGCGTCATTATCGTGAGTAATCCCTTGAAACTGCAACGTGTTGGCTCCGCCAATTCGAACATTTAAACCATCAAATTCAATATCAGTGGTGAATGGTGACTCAAATTGGTTAAGGCCAGTCTTGTCTGGGTTAGTAAAGTACTGTAAGTCGCGGTTACTCTGTGCATTTGCAAAATCTGCAACGAGCAGAGAAGCGATCAGCACAGCCATTGTCATAATTGTAGTTTTCATAACTATGTGGTCTTTGGTTTTATTTATTTATGTAAAGTCTTTTGTTATCAGGCTTCGGTTAAGAGAAGCCTTGTTTTCTATCGTTCAATCAAAACGACATGATCAATATCGGCAGCAGTTCGCTGCTTTGTAAGCGGTCATGTTCTGATTGAACGGTGGGGATTTCCCTGATACCTCTAGGAAATTCCCCTAACGCATTTCAAAAGCCTGAAATACGGGGTGTTGTTTTTTAACGACTTATGTGTTTATTAAACGTAAAAATACTTACTTATGAAAGGGTTTTTAATTAAACAGACAAAGTTGACTTTTTTAGGATTTCTAACCTTGTGTTTGTTCTCTGTTTCTTGCAGTGACTCTTCTACGTCGGTGCTCCCGATTGAAGATGATTTAAAGCAGTTAGACAAAATTGAGCAGGTATCGGTGCGAACAGCTAACTCTATTACATCGTATAATGAAGGCGAGGATTACAGTTTAACGGAAGTTCATGACGGGTATTTATTGCTGAAATTTGACAGGAATGTGACTATTCACTCATTCAACTTGGTGAATGCCAGAGAAATTTCAATTCAGCACGATAGGAATAGCGTAATTTTATACTACTAAAGACAGGAAATAATTTACCCTGATGCCCCTTCAACCCACCGAACAGCGTGACGCATCAACTCGTTAGCTGTATCAATCTGTAGCTTGTCTTTGATGTTTGCGCGATGGCTTTCGACTGTTTTGACGGAGATGTGAAGTTTTTCGCCAATCTCTTTTGTGGATAGACCTTTCCCGGTCAGTTCAAATACTTCCAGCTCACGGTCACTTAACTGATCCAATGGGTTGTCACTCTTTGTATTATTACCTGTTGCAAGTTTCATCAGCAGTTTATTTCCAATCTTATTGCTCAGGTAGATACCGCCGTTTAATATTTGCTGAAGTGCCTGTATGAGTACATCAACTGCCTCCAGTTTCATTAGGTAGCCCTTTGCCCCTGCACGCAGTGCGCGCTCTGCATAGAGCTCCTCGTCGTGCCTGCTTACAATTAGTATTCTAAGTTCAGGCATCTGATGCAGCAGGTTTTTTACCAGTTCAATACCATTCATTCCGGGAAGCGAAATGTCAACGATTGCTGCATCCGGTTTTAAGTCTAAAATTTCATTCATCGCTACCTCAGCCGATTCCGCTTGACCAATCAGCTCAAATCCAACTTCTTTCTCAAGCGTCATGGCTAAACCTTTTCGCATGAGTGGATGATCGTCGACGATATAAATTCTTTTATTAGCTCCCATAAACGTTCAGACTTGTCGGGCAATAGATTTATCAGTTTTACTGTGACTGAGTTTACAAAAAAAGCACGTTATTCGCACTATAATCAGATTTTAACGTAGTTAACAGGGAAGTATTTTTAATACTCTGAGATTAACTCTAGAACTGCATGCCTAAGTGGTTGAGAATAGAGTTAAAAAACTTTTTAGTCAGTGAATTTTGCACTCAGTGTCTCAAAAAACTGCCAGGGTGAAGAACTATTTAATGGAATAATTCGCTCCTATTGGATACATCGTTACGATAATAGCGGCTCCGCCAAGTTTTTCACCGTCTTCAATTTCCAGATTTGCACCGATTAGCCGGGAACGGAACTGCATAATTCGTACTCCAAGTCCCCGGTCTTTTTCCCAGTCATCAGAAAAGCCGGTACCGTTGTCTTCAATTTTTATAACCAAACGCTCATCGTAATTTTTTATAGAAATATCTACTACAGAGGCATTTCCGTGTTTAACGGCGTTGCTGGTTGCTTCCTGAACAATTCGGTATAGATGTGTCAAATTAGTGGAATCGTCAAAGTAAATGTTGTCGGGAGCGTCGAACTTGCAAGTGATGTTAAATAGCTTTTCAGCATTTTTCATCATACGCTCCAATGCGGCTTTCAGCCCTTGTCCTTCGAATTCGACAGGAATTAAACCTCTGGAGAGGCTTCGGGCGTATTCGTCGGCCTCTTTTACTAAATTTGTGATGTCACTCACTTCATCAGCCAGCGGGTGATTTTCATCTTTAAGAGAACTTGCAATATTTCGATTAATCAGACTGATACCGGTAAGCATCTGGCCAAGTCCATCGTGCAGATCTTGTCCGATTCGATGGCGTTCATGTTCACTGATTCGAAGAACTTCCTGTTCCAATCTACGTTGCTCGGTAATATCGCGAACAATGCCGGTATAAAGCCTCTGTCCGTTAACATTTACTTCACTCACTGCCAGATACATAGGGAACGTGGTTCCATCTTTTCGCAGCCCGGTAACTTCTCTTCCGATTCCGATAATTTTCTTGTTCCCCGTCTGATGGTAATTATTGATATAATTGTCATGCTCTTTTCGATAAGGCTGAGGCATTAACATCTTCACATTTTTTCCAATTACTTCAGAGGCTTTAAATAGAAAGAGATCTTCAGCGGCTTTGTTAAATGTTCTAATTTGAGCGTGTCTGTCAATAGTGATGATCGCATCTACTGTGGTTCGAAGAATACTGCGTGCTCGGGCCTCACTTTCGCGCAGTTTCTGTTCAATCAAAAACTGTTCCTCTTTGTTTCGGGTCATCTTTTCGGCAAAGGCGAGGCGCACATCCAACCGCTGTTCATCAAAAAGGGATTCTGTTATATACTGATCCACTTCTGCGTCTAGCAGTCTGTGTAATTGCTCCATGTGTTCCTTGCTTATTACGGCAATTACGGTTCGGTGCTTACCTCGCTCACTGGCTCGTGTGAGACGACAAAGGCGCAGACCTTTCTCAGAATAATCACTCAAGAGAATCAGGGAGATGTTTTCATCTTCTATTGTATTGAGTAGCTTTTCGTCCGGCTCACCAACAACCACATCGTGATTTCTTCTCTCCAGTGCGTTTTTAAGGATGTGAATTGTTTCTTCATTATATCCGGTGATAAGTGTTTTCATAAATATAGTTTGCTCTTGTTTTATACAGGCAATTAATCCAATGGCAGACGTATCAACTGTCGAGATATTTTAAATAAAATAGTAAAAGGTCTGATTTAGTCTAATTTTAAATGCAGTCTTATCCAATTTGCAGGTAAATCACTAAACTTATGATCTGATTTTTGTGGTTCCGTCATTCCACTCAATTTCTGTACTCACAGATTTGTCAAAATCTTTGGACGACCTGATCCAATGGCCGTTCTGAAGAATTCGGGTAAATCCTCTTTCCAGTGGCGCTTTTGGATTCACTTCAGCTAAACCGGAGATGAGTTTATTGAGTCTTGTTTTTTTATCGGCAAGCTGCCGGTTATAGCGGTTGTCCAGTCTTTCTGATAATATAGTAACAGATTCCGTCCATTTTTGGAGTACCACTCTTGGATTGGCCGATTCTATAGCTGAGCTGAGATGTTGTAAACGAGATCTTCGATCGGAGATTGTGCGATCAATCCGGCTGTCCATCTGGTCTAGCAGGGCACCCACTCTGTTTTTCTGAAACTTCAACTGTTCCTGCACAACCAGAAGAGCATGGGAATTTGCAAGCCTGTAAACGTAGTCGCGATATGTTTGAATTTTTTGTTGAAGAACGGATTCCATTTCCCCTGTATAGTCATCTACCATGTAGCGCAGTTCATTGATATCAGGCGCAGCGATCACCACAGCCTGGGTGGGAGTAGCGGCACGGGCATCAGCAACAAAATCGGTAATACTGAAATCCACTTCGTGGCCAACAGCGCTTATGGTTGGTATCGGGCAGTTAAAAATGGCTCTTGCAACCGGCTCCTCATTGAAAGGCCAGAGATCTTCCAGTGATCCGCCACCCCGGCCAATAATGAGCAAATCTACAGGTTCCTGTTGACTGCTAAACCATTCAATGGCTTTAACAAGTTCTGGTGCAGCATTGAGTCCCTGCACGCTTGCATGATGAAGGTAGAGGGTGGCAACAGGCCAGCGCTGTTCAAAAGTCGATTTAATGTCGTGAAAAGCGGCACCTGTGGAAGATGTGATAACGCCAACCCGAATGGGAAAGGGCGGAATTGGTTTTTTGTGGGCATCGCTGAAAAGCCCTTCATTCTCAAGTTTCTTCTTGAGCTCTTCGAATTTCTGTTGAAGCTTACCTATGCCTGCCTGCTGAAGCAGGGAAACGATCATCTGATAGCGGCCGTGTGGTGCATAAACCTGAAGGTCTCCGCCTAATACAACTTGTTGTCCGTCGCGGATATCCACATCTATTCGTTGCGCCGTACTTCTCCAGATTACACATGGGAGCTGAGCACTGTCATCTTTTACGGTAAAGTAATAGTGGCCGTTCCTGCTTTGATTTACATTGCTGATCTCTCCTTCAACTAAGATATCCCTGAAATTTTGCTCCAGCAGCCCTTTAATCTTTTCGGTGATCTCTGTAACTGTTGGTACATCGAAGGAGAATGGAATCTGGTTTTTCATAGGAAACTGATCAGATAACGTATTTTTGAATGCAATGTCGGGATGGTTAATCTAACGGTCTGCATTATACCAAAATATCACAGCAGAATAGAAATCGAATTGAAGATTTTATCAAAGCTCTTTCGCCCAAAAAACCATCTCTTTTTTAGTTTCCTTTGATTTGCTGACGTCCTTCCAGGGAAAGTATGCCTTCAGATTTGTTTGCTTTCGATATCCATATTTTTTCCAGACGGGATCAAGAGGTGTATAGTTTTCAGGTCGCAGAGGATGGGCTTTGTCTCGCTGAACCGCGCAAAAGGTGATCACGTCAAACCTGCCAAGCGTTCTGGCATGATGTTCTCGCTCAGAGAAGAAATAACTATAGAAACCAAGCCCCCTGTAATCGGGTAAGAGGATCGACTCTCCGCAGTAAAAAACTTTCTCGAGATTATAATTTTGTTCGATGAACGGCTTTTTAAAATCATCACC